>DAOUQR010000311.1 GCA_030625525.1 Pseudomonadota bacterium
ATTAAAAAATGCCATGCTACCTATTTTGACGGGGGTCGTTGTCATTATTCCCAGCTTGTTCATGGGTAGTTTAATTTTAGAATCATTTTTTGGTATCCCGGGATTAGGCAGTTACACCATTGATGCGATTCAGCAACAGGATTTTGCGATTGTACGTGCGATGGTGTTTTTGGGATCTGTTTTATATATTGTGGGTTTGATCCTCACCGATATTTCATACACGGTGGTCGATCCCCGTGTGCGCTTAGGATAAAGGAGTCATGAGCATGCCATTTAAGTGGGTTGTTTTATGGAGTGATGCGTTATTGTTTTTATTGATCATTAGCTCGGTGATCTTTATCTTTTGGGCGCGGCGTAAACGTCATATTCAAGAGGCGTGGCGTAAAGTGCTTAAAAACTCCTTGGCGATGGTCGCTTTAATTGTGCTGAGTGTGTATGTGATCATCGGTGTGTTGGATTCGGTCCATTATCAAGTGGCGTTGCCACAGCAAAATGCGAATTCGCCTGTGCAATACTCGCCTCAGGTGAAAAGTGTTTTTGATACATTGATTTCACCCTTGGGACAGCTGACTGAAAAAACCTATTCTGCTCCTTTTTCTTTAACCTTATTTGTCAAAGAAGCGATGATGACACCCGCTGGAAAACAAGTGCGTGGCTATCCGCATTTACAATCCGCTGCGCAGGGGATTAATACGATTGAACAGCGAAATCAACTCATTCGCATACTCGCACTCAAAGCATTTTTATGGAGTGCGTTAATCCTTTTTATATTAAGCTTATTATTAATTCGCCATTTACGTTATCGTTTGAAAAGTACTTGGAGAGAAACAAGTTCTATGCTTTTCAGTGCTCGAACAGAGGTCCCATGGCGAACAATTTTATTATCGTTATTCGCTGTCGTTTTTTTAATTATTTTGAGTTATACGCTTTCTCAATACATTCACATTTTTGGTACGGGTAAGGTCGGGCAAGATATTTTTTATCAAAGTTTAAAAAGCATACGAACAGGTTTATTAATTGGGACGTTAACGACGCTGGTCATGTTGCCATTTGCAATTATCTTAGGGATAGCTGCCGGATTTTTTGGTGGATTGGCTGATGATATTATTCAATATTTATATACGACACTGAGTTCAATACCGGGCGTGTTATTGATTGCTGCCGCGATACTCTCGCTACAAGTCTACATTGCGAATCACCCGCAACTATTTACAAATTTAGAACAACGCGCAGATGCACGTTTATTAGCTTTGTGTCTTATTTTAGGTGTCACGAGTTGGACAGGCTTATGTCGATTACTTCGAGCAGAAACTTTAAAAGTGCGTGAAGTTGATTATATTCAATCGGCAAACGCGTTAGGTACGAGCCGAACAAAAATTATTTTTAAACATATTTTACCGAATGTCATGCACATTGTGATCATCGCCGTGGTATTAGACTTCAGCACCTTGGTACTAGCTGAAGCCGTTTTATCTTACGTCGGAGTGGGCGTTGCCCCCACAACTATTTCGTGGGGAAATATGATCAACAGCGCACGTTTACAATTAGCGCGCGAACCAGTAGTTTGGTGGCCAATATTATCAGCATTTATCTTTATGTTTTTATTGGTGTTATCAGCCAACTTATTCGCCGACGCAATCCGTGATGCTTTTGACCCGCGTAAAGTTGATTAATTGCGGGTTTTAAATAAGACTTTCTTTTAGTTGGGTAAAACTGGTATAATGTCTGCCACTTTCAATATGATTCATTAAGGAGTTTCTTATGT
>DAOUQR010000093.1 GCA_030625525.1 Pseudomonadota bacterium
AAAAACGTCTTGCTTCAAGCATTTACAGTGAAAGAAATATCTACGTTATTAATAGATAGTCGTGATGATCTGACGGGAAAGTATCAACAGGTACAGGCTAATGACCCACGCTCTGCGTTCTTTGCTCGCATAGATGAGCAAGAACAATCTTTACAAACTCTGATAACAACAGCAGAAAAACAACAGGTTTTTTTCGAAAAACAGTTGAACTCAGCTCAAAAACAAGGCGAGCTTAAAATTAAAGCCCACTTAGAGTCAATCGGGCTCTCAACAGAACAAGAAAAAGAAAACAAACCCGCTCAACGTTTCGTTATAAGAAAGCGCTTAGTGACGAAAAAGCCTTTATCTAAAAAAGTAGACTTGCCCAAACATATTAACAACTTGCGTACTCGAAATAAGCTTTGTGAAGATTTAGTGGTCTGCATAAACTACCTGAGTGAACACGCCAAAAGTCAGAAACAAAGAATTGATTGCACCTATTGGGTCCAACAGGTTCAGGATCATAAGACTAGAGTTCTGAGGGAGATTTCATACATAACAAAACAGGCAGAGGTTTTTCACAACCGGAAGCCCCTCTTCGCTCAGGTCGAATCTAAACAGGAGCGTCGACAGCAGCAACAGCACAAAGAATCATTTCCCTTTAGAATTAGCGATGGTCAACCAGAAAAAAATACTGATTTGAGCAATATATTTTTGATGCGCGATTCAGATGAGCTTGTTTCTGAAAATAATAGCGAAGAGGTAAAGGTGAGCGCTGAAGAGAATTCAGACATCGATCTGGATACAAAAAAGCAAAGAGGAGCCATTCTGGCAAAGGCCGCCAAAGCGTTTGTTAATAAACTCGACCGTAAAAAACATAGCGGAGATTCTGCCGGGAAAAAAGCAGATGCAGCATCTCACTTCAATCCTGTTCGCCAAGCCGCGGAGAAAAAATCAGAAAATAACGCAGCGCCAATGCCATCGGATATTCATCTCGACTCTGTGGAACATGTCGAAGAAAAATTTCCGAGTATTAAGTGCAAATATAACAAAAGTCAGCATGAGTTAGAGTATCGAGCGGTCACTTTCGATGGTGACGAAGATCGTTATGAATCACATTCGAAATTTAACACTGAAAAAAATTGGTTAATGCAGATGATCCCGGCTTATATTAATGATCGCCCACCGCATAAACTACGGAATCCAATTGAATTTGATGGGGGGCCAAAACCATTGATCCGTGAAGCGGTATATATCATGAAAGCCTTGAATCAACATATGTCATATAAGTTGGAGATACAATTAGGTCGTCATGCTAAATTCAATATGAGTGAAGTTGATAATTCTAAATTAGCAGATTACACGAATCACCCGGCAATTAAACAATTAGCCCAAGAGTTAGAACAGAAATTAGAGTTGGCACCGCCGAATATAGCGCCGCTGGTAACGGGTTAAACTCGTTATTGGGGGCAGGCCTCAGGCCTGACTCCCCACATTCACTTTTAATAAGCGAACACGTCGATTATCCGCATTCAGAACAGTAAATTTATACGGTTTAATATCTGTTGTTTCACCGCGTTTAGGCACATGCCCAAAGGTATCTAAAACCAAGCCACCCAGCGTATCAAACTCTTGATCGCTAAAGTTCGCTTTAAAATACGTATTAAATTCGTCAATCGGCGTGTGTGCTTTAATCACATACTCATCCGCTTCAAGTTGTTTAATATTGGCTTCTTCATTAAAGTCGAATTCATCTTCAATCTCGCCGACAATTTGTTCGATGATATCTTCGATCGTGACACAACCTGCAATGTTACCGTATTCATCTACAACAATAGCCATGTGATTACGGTTCATTCGAAATTCTTTTAATAAAATATCTAAGCGTTTACTTTCTGGTACAATAACCGCGGGTCTTAAAATGTCTTTGATATCGAAAGTCTTCTTTTGATCTTGGTAAGCTAGTAAATCTTTTGCATGCAAGATCCCGAGCACCTCACTGTGATCATCGCCCATCACTGGAAATCGAGAGTGACCGGATTCAACCACCGTTGGCATGAATTCAGTGATCGTTTGTTTTTCGTAAATCACAATCATCTGAGGACGCGGGATCATAATGTCGCGTACTTGCATTTCTGAAATATTTAAAACACCTTCAATCATCGCCAATGCATCGGCTTTTAATAATTGATTTTGTTGTGCCTCTCTAAGCAATTCGATAAGTTGTTCACGATCTTGTGGCTCACGCGTTAAGAGATGAGCGAGACGTTCAAACCATGATTTTGTGCAGGGATCGCTATTCATAATGCCTCGTTTTCATAGGGGTTTGAAAATCCTAATTGTTGCAATAACTCTATTTCAAGGGCTTCCATTTTTTCAGCCTCAGTATTCTTCTGATGGTCATAACCTAATAGGTGGAGTACACCGTGAATGGTCATGTGTGCCCAATGTGCTTCTAATTGTTTTTTTTGAGTCTCGGCTTCTTGCTTTACAACGGGTGCACAAACAACAAGATCACCTAACACAGGGTGAATGTCTTTGACTTCATCCGATAAATTTGTAGGAAAAGATAAGACATTGGTCGGTTTATCTTTTTTACGGTACTGTAAATTGAGTTGCTGACTTTCCTCTCTATCAACCACACGGATACATAATTCAGCATCGTCACAGTGTGGTTTTAAAGCCGCCGCAGCCCAGCGATGAAAGCTCAATTCATCGGGAATCGTTGTTTCAGCTGATGCATTTTGAATTGAAATTTGATATGACATTTATTGGTCCTGCTCATAGGCGTTAATAATATGTTGGACGAGTGGATGGCGCACCGTATCTTTCGCGTTAAAATGAGTAAAACTCATGTCTGGAATATCCGATAATAACTCAACGGCATGGGCCAATCCTGAATTCCAATCTTGGGGTAAATCCACTTGAGTGGCATCACCGGTGATCACCGCAGTCGATCCGTAACCTAATCGGGTTAAAAACATTTTCATTTGTTGTGTTGTGGTATTTTGTGCTTCATCGAGAATGATAAAGGCATCGTTAAGTGTGCGTCCTCGCATAAAGGCGAGTGGGGCGATTTCGATGGTTTCTCTTTCGATGAGTCGATTGGCTTGTTCAATGCCTAACATATCGTAAAGCGCATCATAAATCGGGCGTAAATAAGGGAGCACTTTCTCGGCCATATCACCGGGTAAAAAGCCTAATTTTTCGCCGGCTTCAACAGCGGGTCTGACAAAAATCATACGTTGTACACGCCCTTGTTCTAAGGCTTCAATCGCACAGGCGACGGCTAAAAATGTCTTGCCGGTTCCTGCCGGGCCGATTGAAAAATTAATCGCGTGTTGTCGAATATTTTCGATATAGAGTTTTTGATGTTCAGTGCGTGGTTTAATTAACATTTGATGCGTATGGATAGCAACGTCTTTCATTGTTTGATTCTCATTGTTTGTTTTTAGGTGCTGTAGCATTAAATGGACTGTTTCAGGGGTGATCGGTTGAGAACGTTTGGCCTCACTGTACATTTGAAGCAAGCAGGCCCGCGCTTTTTCAATCGCACTAGGATTGCCGGTGACTTGAAAGGTATTACTGTGTTGGCGGATTTCTACATTTAAAGAGTTTTCGATTTGCTGCAGGTGTTCATCACACGGCCCACATAGATTGGCTAACCGTTTGTTATCAAGTGGGCTTAATTCAAATAACTGTGTTGTGTCAGAACCGTTCAATGTTTATTTAATACCTCAATTAAATGACTTACCTTAAGCATAGCTAATTTTATGCCAATATTCCAAGCTTAGATGACTAATCGAGCACGCAGTGAATTAGGCAAGGCTTCGGTGATCACAACTTCTGCAAACTGACCGATGAGTTGTTCGGGGCCTTGGAAGTTCACAACGCGATTGCATTCGGTGCGGCCGCAAAGTAATTCGGGTGTTTTTTTCGCGTGTCCGGTGACGAGTAAGCGCTGTGTTGAACCGATCATTTCTTCACTGAAACGTTTTACGTGCTCTAACAGGCGTTCTTTTAATTCTTGTAAGCGTTGCTTCTTTTCATCCATCGGGGTGAGATCCGGTAAGTTCGCTGCCGGTGTACCAGGGCGTGCACTGTAGACAAAGCTAAACGACATATCAAAATCCATGTCTTTGACTAAATTCATGGTGTCTTGGAAATCTTTATCGGATTCGCTTGGAAAGCCAATAATAATATCAGTCGATAAACGAATGTCAGGACGCACTTCGCGCAGGCGTTGGATCTTTTGTTTATATTCAATGGCGGTATAACCGCGTTTCATCGCTGCTAAAATACGATCAGAACCACTTTGAACGGGTAGGTGTAAATGGTTAGCCAATTCTGGCACTTCTGCATAGGCTTGAATGAGTGAATCTGAAAATGCAAGTGGATGTGATGTGGTGAATCGAATGCGATCGATGCCATCGATTGCTGCGACATAATGGATCAGCAAGGCTAAGTCAGCAATGCCGCCTTCATGCATAGGGCCACGGTAATCATTTACATTTTGGCCCAGCAAGTTCACTTCACGCACACCTTGCTCGGCGAGTGTCGCAACTTCGGCTAAGACATCATCAAATGGACGTGAAATTTCAGTGCCGCGTGTATAAGGAACAACACAAAAGCTACAGTATTTGCTACAGCCTTCCATGATGGATACAAAGGCACTGGGACCTTCTGCTCGAGGTTCAGGCAGCTTGTCGAATTTTTCAATTTCAGGAAAGCTGATATCCACGACGGTTTTCTTATTTTTGACAACGTCGGTGTACATATCAGGAATGCGGTGTAAGGTTTGCGGACCAAAGACCATATCGACATAAGGGGCGCGTTTGATGATCGTTTCGCCTTCCTGACTCGCAACGCAGCCACCGACACCGATCACTAAATCAGGTTTGGCTTCTTTCAATTTGCGCCAACGGCCTAGAGTCGAAAACACTTTTTCTTGCGCTTTTTCACGGATAGAGCAGGTATTGAGTAGAAGCACATCGGCTTCTGCCGGATCATCGGTGAGCTCCATGCCATGTTCAGCATGCATGATATCCACCATCTTGCGCGAGTCATACTCGTTCATCTGGCAGCCATTGGTTTTCATGAAAAGTTTCTTGGTCATATTTTACCGATATCGGTGGGTCAAAAAGGTGCAATATTACCTGAATAGCAGACAGAAGCCAAATGGGATGGGTATAGGCTCAAATCACAGCCGCGCATGAAGAGAGCGAAATATTACAGTTCACAGCCGCGCATGCAGAGAGCGCAGCGACCGGAATAAGCGGAAACAGTTGAATCGAAGCTCAGTCATTTAACTGCTTGGCGAGTTTCATGTTTTAGTTTTTTTATTCAAGTCCTTCCGCTTATTCCGGTCGCTGCGCTCTCTGCATGCGCGGCTGTGAACTGTTTATAATTTTTCTTTGAGTAATTTATTCACTTGTTTTGGATTC
>DAOUQR010000089.1 GCA_030625525.1 Pseudomonadota bacterium
GATTTGATTGGGAATCATGTGCTGTTATTACCGCCGTGGGTGAGCAATCAAGGGATATCGCTGCTGGTGTGGATGAAACCAGTGACCATGATCAAGGTGCCGGCGATCAAGGGATTATGTTTGGTTACGCGAGCCGGGCAACCGACGTATTGATGCCTGCCCCAATTACTTATGCACATCGTTTAATGCAAAAACAGGCTGAACTACGTAAAAATAATAGCCTGCCTTGGTTGCGTCCTGATGCCAAAGCGCAAGTCACGCTTCGTTATGACGCTGAAGGAACGCCCATTGAAGTTGACTCTGTCGTTTTATCCACGCAGCATACGCCTGATATTGGACATAGCACCCTTGTTGAAGCAACGATTGAAGAAATTATCAAGCCGGTCTTGCCGAGCGAATGGCTCACAAGCGCAACAAAATATTATGTCAATCCAACCGGTCGTTTTGTGATTGGTGGTCCTTTAGGCGATTGCGGCATGACTGGACGTAAAATTATCGTCGATACATACGGCGGTAAAGCGCACCACGGTGGTGGAGCGTTCTCAGGTAAAGATGCGACGAAAGTTGACCGCTCTGCATCATATGCGGCTCGCTATGTTGCTAAAAACATGGTCGCTGCCGGTATCGCTGATCGCTGTGAATTACAATTATCATACGCCATTGGTGTTGCAGAACCCATTTCTGTTTGTATCGATACGTTTGGGACCGGTAAAATTGCAGATGAGCATATTGCTAACTTGGTCAGTGAGCACTTTGATTTAACACCCAAAGGTATTATCGAAATGCTCGATTTACGAAAACCAATTTACCGTAAGACAGCGAGTTATGGTCATTTTGGTCGTACTGAAGAGAGTTTCCATTGGGAAAAAACAGATAAAGTTGATGCACTGCAACAGGCTGCAAATAGGTTATAAACATGAATAAAATTACGTATATCGATGGGAAGCGATTTAAAAAAGCAATCATGTGTGGCGCATCCCATGTGATTTCACGGCAGGAATATTTAAATGAAATCAATGTGTTTCCGGTTTCGGATAGCGATACCGGAACCAATGTGTCATTAACACTGAAATCGGTTTTAAAATCGATTCAAAATAAAACGCCTGATACCGTTAAGCCCTTGATGGGAACAGTGGCTGACGCTGCATTGGATGATGCGCGTGGTAATTCTGGTGTGATTTTCGCGCAATTTTTTCAAGGTTTTTATGAGGGAATACAAAGTAGTTCGCGTATTTACACCGATCAATTTGTCCAAGCATTTGAAAATGGTGTTGAAAGTGCTTATCAAGCGGTGGCAAATCCGATCCCCGGTACAATTTTATCTGTGATTAAAGATTTAGGCGTGCATCTGCGTGGACTTGTGAATGATGGCATGAATGATTTTGCGATGCTGTCTGAGAAGGCATTAGAAGAAGCAAAAGTTTTATTGGCTAACACGCCTAAACAATTAAAAGTATTAAAAAAACATAATGTCGTGGATGCAGGTGCGCAAGCGTTTGTTGATTTCATTCATGGCATTCATGAAAATATTCGCACGGGTTTTGTGCCTAAATTAGATGATATTCTCGAGCAAATTGGACATCACAAAGAAGTTCATCAACACCATGAGATGGAAACCGGCGATTTTCGTTATTGTACGGAATGCATGATCACCGGCTCTTCGATTGATCATGAAGATTTGCGATGTCGTTTGATTGAGCAGGGGGATTCACTTGTGATTGCGGGTTCTAAGCACCGTAAGCGCGTACATATTCATGTGAACGAACCTCAAAAAGTTTTTCACATCTGTAAAGATTTCGGTGATGTGTCTGGAACGAAAGCGGATGATATGTTTAAGCAAGCTCGAACAGCGGAGCAAACAAAAGCGAAGGTCGCGATTGTTACGGATTCAGCGAGTGATATTGATCCTGATTTAGTCGAAAAATTGAATATTCATTTGATTCCAATTCGCGTGCAAATTGGCAATGAATCGTATCTTGATAAACTCACGATTTATGCGGATGATTTTTATGAACAGTTAAAATCTAATCCGAAAGTATTGACGACATCCCAGCCTAATATCAAAGATTTTAATACGCGATTTGAATATCTTCGTACGCACTATGACAGCATTTTATCGATTCATGTGCCTCAACGTATGAGTAATACGATTGTCAGCGCACAGAATGCACGTCCAGAAGGCATGCATCACAATAATTTTCGAACCCTAGAGTCGTTAAGTCTGAGCGCGGGTCAGGGACTTATTGTTGAATACGCCGCAACCTTAGCGCAAGAAGGATTAGGGCTTGATGACATCATTGCAAAAACCGAGGCTATTCGTGAAAAGACAATGGTTTATGCGGCGTTCCAAGATTTGAGTTATGCCGTTCGTGGTGGACGTGTTCCCAAGTCTTTAAAAACCGTGACGGATCTACTTCATGTTCGCCCCGTTTTAAGTTTTAGCCCTCGTTTAGAAGGTAAAGTAAAACCTGCCGGTATATTATGGGGCACGACAAATTTTGCGAAAAAATTTGCGAAATTTATTAAAAAGCGCCTTCCAAAGCAGCAAAAATTTAAATTATCGATTTCACATTCGAACATCCCTGACGATGCTTATAAAGTGCATGATATGCTTATTCAAGATCAGCCTAATTGTGTTTCAGTCTGTATTAATGAAGCGGGAGTGGGATTAGGGATCCACGCGGGACCGGGCGCGTTGGCAATCGGTATTCAAGTGATTGATTGACAGCAATTTTTTGGATAGCTGCTATACTTATTTCTAGCGGCTAACCAGGAGATGATAATGACAGAAAAATCTAAACTCCCTGATCTCAAAGAAGTGACGGGCATGGCTAAAAAGTTTTTTGGTGATATTAAAACTAGCGTGACAGAAATTGCAGGGGAATATAAATCGAAGCGTGATCACGCTGATGCAGAACCCGCGCCTAAAACGGCAGCTAAAAAAAGTAGCCCACCACCCCCAACTGAATCAAAAGACGCATCAAAATCAGAAGAGCCTTCCTCAGATAAATAACAACCGATGCCCGTCATCCCGATCGATCCTGAGTGGGATGACGTTGTCACGTGAAGACTCACTCAATTTTCTTTAGAGACCCTCATTAATCGTGAATGCGAAATTTGCAGCCCCACCAAACGTGAGATCAACACCGCGACATAGAGTTTACCCGTTATAGCTTCGATTGAAGAAAAACTGCGAGCCAAACTCATTAAAGGCGTGACATCACCATAGCCCAAGGTTGTCAATGTGACATAACTATAATAGATAAAGTGCGCGAGGTAGCTGTGGTAAATTTCAACGTAATTAATACCTTGCTTAATATTCATGTTGATATAGGACGAAAATTTAAATGCACCAGGATAGGTCATTTCAATAATGGTATAAATTAAACTCCAAATGATACCGATTAAGAGATACCCACAAATCGCACCATAAATTTTGTCAACAGACACGCGTTTATATTCCAATACATGTCTAAGAATGATCACGGTGGTGATGCTGAATAAAACGATTTCTAAACTTAGAGCAAATACCAATAATCGATAGTTGCCGAGTAACAAGTTGAAAGACATGACAATGAGCGCAAGTATCGCCACTAAAATAGCAATCATGAGCACTTGGCGATTAGGGCTCGCAATGTAAATGCTCATAATGAGAGTCAGTGAAAAGAATATCTCCATGACTGATGCGTAGTGGGTATATTGTTCTTCCACAAAAGGAAAAACAATAATTAATACCAATAGCATGAGCAGCAGGACCAAAAAACGATATTTTAAGATAAAGTAATTTATTTTACGGATATTAGACGTGGGCATAGGAGGAACCGCTTATGTTTTTTTTTGAAACTATAACATCCATACCCGCTACGCAACCCTTCGCACTAAAAATACGGGTGGGTTTATAAAAATACTTGTCAGTGATTTCATTTCGGTGTATGTTCGCACAGATTTCTATGGAAAGTCGCAAATAAAAACAACAGGAGCTTACGCCGTGAAATACTCGCCAAAATTACTCAAAATCAGTACTGCTTGCTTGCTACTTTTCTCAAGCGCCGGTTCTTACGCTGCTGCGTTTTCTTTATACCACTTAGCGAATGGTGCCAATATTGGTGACTGGGGTGCGGGTATGGCTGCTGAAGCGGCTGATGCCAGTATCGCTTTTTATAATCCAGCGGGTTTGACTCATATTAAGCATGTTCAAACCGTTATTTCTGCGGATGGTGTTTGGGTGAGTTCTAAGTTTACGGGTAACTCTACTTGGAGCAATCCTTTTTCCTTGCCGGGTGTCACTAATACTGAAAATGCAATCGATCTTCAAGGTGGTGAAAATGCAGTTATTCCTGCTACTCATATTGCCTACCCTTTGTCTGACGATGTGGTGCTTGGTTTCAGTGTGACCGTTCCATTTGGTCTTTCAACACGTTATGACAATAACTCGGCTATACGGTACGCAAATACACTGACTAAATTGAAAACGATGGACTTTAGCCCATCACTTGGTGGCCGCGTTGCTGATAATGTATCGGTGGGTGTGGGGGCTGATGTCATGTTTATGAAAGCTGATTTGAATGGGATAGTTGGTCTGCCAACCCTGGTTAAGGGAGCGCCTCGTTTATTTGATACTAATTCATTGAACCAAGCAGAGGGCTGGGGTTACGGTTGGAATGCGGGTGTTTTGGTTGATGTGACAGACCATGCCCGTGTTGGTTTTGCTTATCGTTCACCGGTGGATGTTAATTTGCGTGGAACAAGTGCTCTCAACGGCCCCTTGGCCGCGGCTGCAACAGGTGGTGTTTCTATCGTTTCCCAAAATGCAGAGACGGATGTGGAATTACCAGCCATTTATACCTTAAGTGGCTATGCTGACGTAACTGACAAAGTTGCATTAATGGCGACGGTGATGTACACCGGTTGGGATTCGTTTAAAAATATAAGACTACAAAATGTTGCCGGTATCTTACCACCAGCGGCAGGTAACTTCCCAACAACTGTCGGCGTTGCAAACGTTCCAGAAAATTATAAAAATGTCTGGGCCTTTACTGCCGGCGCACATTACAAATGGAATGAGCAGTTAACATTAATGGCGGGTGCTGGTTTCGATGAATCACCAGTGAATGATGTGGATCGTAATTTACGTCTCGCCGATGATGACCGTTACATTGTCTCTATCGGTGCTAAGTTCCAAGCGACTAAAGCAATCAATGTTGCGATTGGTTATTCGCATCTCTTCATTAAAGATGCACCACTCAACAATACTGGTATTTTAGGTACTCAAGTTACGACGGTTCGTGGGACTAACAAAGCAAACGCTAACATTGTTGGTGCTCAGTTGACATGGGATTTAGCATAGTTTCTATGTGACGTTTTGGTCGTTTAAAATAAAGCCGCGCATTGCGCGGCTTTTTACTGTCTGCTCAAAGGTGTTTTCCGTGATTATTATTAGTCTGAACCAACAAAAATTATTTCTCATCGAGCAGAGTCAACTTCTTCGAGAATATTCAGTTTCCACGGGTAAAAATGGGGCGGGTGAAATTAACGGAAGCGAACAAACACCGCGAGGCTGGCATCAAATCCGTGCAAAAATCGGAACTGACTCCAAAGCCAATA
>DAOUQR010000197.1 GCA_030625525.1 Pseudomonadota bacterium
TTAGCGACGGTGTTGTTGGCTTTATATACGACGGGTTTATTGATTTGGAAAAATTTTCCGGCATCGTGGGTTATCACGGGATTGATTGCCGTTGGTTATATCGCTTTTGTCATCCTCATGACACGCCGATATTTCAACGAATCTCCTGAGGCCCAAATCCTACCTTCAGCACCTTAGCCCTTTTCGCTACGGCTTTAACTGCCAAATCTAGGATAGTTCAATGGTCTTTTTAGAGACAAAAGCGTTGCGATTTGTGAGCCATGTCTCAAAGATCCATCAGAGATCATACCGAAAATTGATTTCTTTGTCATCACGGCCCGAGCTAACTCATTGATTAATAATGTTTATGCGAAATTAAGCTACGACTTGGCCCAACAATTGCATCAATATATCGACTTGCGCGAAATCTCTCATTTGTTACATTCCTCTTCAGCGCTCACGGATTGGGTGTGTTACCAAAAGGACTGGAACTCAGAGGGAAACTGACCCCCAAGGATGGTCACACTGGGCAAGGATGCCCACCACTTTTCATAACTGGCACGAATGCTGCTATCTGATACCCATGAAAACTTTATTAATGACACTTTTCATTGTTGTAGCTTTTGTTAGCAATGGCTTTGCCGCTGATGTGCCACCGCCCGAACCTAAAATAGTTCGTTTTTATCCTGACTTCATTACGAATACGAATGATAAAAGCAACATGCATTATGTCCAGCTACGTATCGAGGTGATGGTGATGGGGGATGCCGCTGCAGAGCAGTTCACACATAATCAGCCGTTGTTACAAGATAAGCTGATGCTTCTGTTAAACAGCAAGTCGCGAGATGACTTGAGATCCATTAAAGGTAAACGAGTACTCAAAATAGAAGCACTGACTTTGATCCAGGATACGCTTAAACAAGAAGTTGGAAAAAAACTCGTCGAAAAAATTCAGTTAAGCAATCTCGTTGTAGAGTAACGAGTCAAATTCGCCTTATTTAACAGGTTATTCTAGATTTTTCTTGCAATTAAATAACATCTCCGTATGATTGCGAACTTAGCGGCGTAGTGGGCTGTCAAATAAACAAATGAGTTATAAGTCTGGTACTTTCATATCTCGTTCAAAGCCAAAAGATATTCAATTTGGCAAGGCTAGCCTGCCCCCTGAGACTTTATTTTTTCAACGACCTCGAGCATCTTCAGCTCCTCAATATCCAGAAGACCTCGACACGAAACGGCGAATCGAAGAGCTTTATTCTGATGGGCGAACGACGCCTGAAGACCTGCGCGGCAGAGAACGGCGAAAGAGGGGTAATAACGGCTTCAAATGTATCAATAATACAGCTGAAGAGCGCTTAACAGAATCGAAGGCGAAAAAAAAGCTGGATTTTGGATCCGAATCCACAAATAACAAAGTCTACCACCCCAACCCAATACAACTATTCTCACCTCAAAAATCAAACTCACGAACTAACGAAAAACATCCCCATACAACCGACCTAATCGAAGACCCATTATTTGGCGTTGCAGATTGGGGTGTCTTGGCTCCGCTTGATGACGATGATTTCGAATTTCAGGATGAGAGAGATGATGAGCGTTCTATTTCAAAAAGAGAATATTCAGAAGCAAAAGAATATATTAGACGCTTGGATCCAATCTATTGCAAGGTGGCAGACGCAAATGAAAGAATTAAACAGTATTGGATAAATCATCGTAATATAGAGGCTTTGGAGCGTTTAGTTAAGACGGTCGAAAAAGACACGGCCAATATCGCTCCTGACTTAGACGCATTATTCGAAAAATATTATACGTTAAAAGCCAATGATAAAACTTTTCAAGTTGAAATTGACCGTTGCGGAAGTGAATTAAAATATAAAATATTGACTTATCTTATCAGTGAAATTAAAACGCTTGATAAGGAAGAGGACGTTCTCGTCACGGCTAAAGAAAAAGTTAAGAGAGTTTTTTCAGAACTGTTCAAGGCTATCGGAGCATTGTTTTCGCTGAAATCAATTTTTGCAGAACCGTATAAAAAGAAAAAAGAAGAAGAAGAGGAGGCGGTAAGAAGTGCCGCACAAGACGCGATTAAAATTTGGCGTAATCGGCTGAGTACACTTAAGAATTTTTTTAAAGTTGTAAAAGATCTTGTAAAAACATTGGCTGAGTTTGTCGATAATCTTTTTCCTGGCGACGGAATGGCTATCGAAAAATACGCAGTCTTACCCGGCTTAGGTTTTTTTATTACGCTGATTAAATCGATGTTTGGTATTGCTAGATGCGACTTGATGAAGCACCGCCTGGACTGGAAGGTGTTAAATTGTGGTTCCATCAAAAAACAGGCTTGGTGGGTGAGCTGCTTTATAACTTTAGTTATATTACACGGGATATTGGTGCTGAAGCTCATTTTATTAATCATGAACTTGTGGCTCACGCAAGTGACCAGATGACTCAATTTTTCAGTGCCCTCAAATGGATTGGTTTTGTTGGTGCAATATTAGGGTGGATTGGCTTTAGCGTTTCTCTTGTTTTGCTTTATACCCGTTTGCCTGAAGCCAAACGTAATCTAGCCGCGAAAGAAAAAGCATTTCAAAAAGATTACCGCAAGTTAGTTGATCTGACGCTACCGGAGCTTCAACAAATGAAGCTAGATCTAGAGGAGCTGGAGCTTTACCGTTCTAACTTAAGCTTTGTTAAAAACAGAATTCCTGATACACAATTCAAGTTGATGTGTTTAACCCTTATTGTTATTGCCATTGCATTCACTATGCCGTTTTCTGGGATACCTGCGGCGACAGTGACTATCATGATGTTAATAATGTATAACTTAGCGATCCCGAGTTTTGGTCGTGCGATCACGCGGCATGGCGAACTCAAAGTCCTATTTAAAACACTCCAAGATGCTTTTGTTGACTTTGTAAATAACACGCTTCTCAAACGTTTTCATCCAGACGCCAGTAGTAAATTTATGCTGCGTGCACTCTTGCAAACAGTTTTTTTATCGGTTGTGTATACCATTATGCCTGTCTTTGCTTTGGGCTTAGGCGCAGTGCGATTACTTCAACATCTTGATAAAGACCCAACTGCACTTAAAGTGGCGGCCAAAGTTCTTTTGCTGGCGACAGGTGTTTTTATTCCTTTTTATATCGGCGTTTTGTTATGGGAAAAATATCATTCTGCTGAATTAACTACTGATGAATTGAGCGAATCTAAATTACACGAGCCAGGTGAAGAGGATTTTAATTTTCAAAAAGAAGGTCTACCTAAACCTCAGAGATTTTCAGAAACTGTGTTTCGCGAGAAATACGAAGAAACCATTAAAAAATCTGGATCTGAGCGAAATATGCAAGAACTAAAATTCCAAAGCTTACGTAAAAAAGCAAACAAGCGTAAGTGCATACTGACGCGATCTCGTTCAAACAGCGCGCCGTCGATCATTGAGTCTTTCGATAGCCCCA
>DAOUQR010000279.1 GCA_030625525.1 Pseudomonadota bacterium
AACCTCAAGTCGGTGACATTGTACAATTTCGTTGGCCGGTTGATGAGAAACGTGATTTTATTAAACGCTTAGTTGCAGGTCCCGGCGATACACTCAGTTATATTGATAAAGTGTTGTATGTGAATGGTAAAAAAGCGCCGCAGAATTTTATTTCAATGACGACAGATTCCAATGGTAATGGTCCTAGTTGGCCCGTAAAAATCATGGAAGAAAATCTGCAAGGGGTCAAGCATCGCATTTACATTGTTGCTCAAGCACCAGCCCGTAATTTTTATACTTTTAAAGTACCGGCCGGTCATTTTTTCATGATGGGTGATAATCGCGATGACAGCGATGATAGCCGTTATTGGGGTTTGGTTACTAAAGATCAAATCATTGGTCGTGGTCGCCTTATTTGGATGAGTTGGAATTCTCAACATTGGGGCGTACGCTGGAATCGAATTGGTAGAAAGCTTTAGGAAAAGGGGGGCAGGTCTGAGACCTGTCCCCACGCTTTATTGTTAAATCTTAACTACTTTTAATCGCCGTTCCGCGAAAATGATACGCCATAAAACCAGCGTCATACGAAATTTCATCGACAATTAAACCATTTCCACCGGCTTGTTGTGCGTGTTTTTTTGCGTTATCCATTAGTGTTTGTTTATTCTTATTTGAGCGAGGAATATGAAATTCAATATTTATTTTTGCTAATTTTTCATGATCTGATGGTGCGCTATAGCGATTATAAACGGTGATAGCTTTATCACTTGGACTGAATGATTTTTCAGTCAAGGGTAAGGCAATGCCTGCGGGTTTATGTTGCCCTTGCGGTGCAACGAGATAGAGAACTCCCACAGCAATTAAAGCAATCCCAACGTAATACCAATTGGATGCGAACATGTTTTTCATTTCATTGAGTCCTTAATTTCGTTTATATATAGTATTTAAAGTGCCTTGGATGTCTGGTGTTGTAAATTTAAATCCGGATTCTAATAAGCGTGTTGGAACAACGTGTTGTCCTTGTAAAAGTAACTCGTCAGCCATTTGCCCGAAGATGAGTCGCATGGCCCACTCAGGAGATGGCATGATGGAGGGGCGTCTGAGTGCGTTACCGAGAGAGTGCGCAAATTCTTTTTGAGTAATACATTTTGGGGCAACCAAGTTGACCGGGCCGGTGATTTCCGGGTGTGCGATTAAAAAATCGATAGCAGCGCAGAGATCTGTGAGTGCTATCCATGAAAAAGGTTGTTGTCCGCTGCCAACCGGGCCTCCGACACAGAGTTTAAATGGCAAAGCAATTTGAGGTAAGGCACCACCGTTTTTATCAAGTACAACACCAAAGCGTAAATGTATAACGGGAACCTTCGCATTGATTGCCACTTGCGTTGCATTTTCACGTTGGGTCGCTAACTGATACATGAAATCGGGAGTTGGCTTTATTTCTGAATATTCGTCTAGTGCCGTCGGCAAACCGACGTCAAGATTTGCTTGTAAACCGTATCGTCCAATGCCGCTGGCGCTATAAAAAAGAGGTGATTTGTCGCCTAGCGTCGCGCAGGCCTTTGCTAATATTTCGGTTGGTTTTATTCGGCTGTCGATTAATATTTTTTTACGTGCATCACTCCAGCGGCCGTCACTAATATTCGCCCCTGTTAGATTAATGATGACGTCATTTTTTTCGAGATAGCTTTCTGGTTTTTTAGAAAACTCATCCCAATCAACGGCTGTGACTGTATCAGCAAATAACGTTTGGATTTTATTTTTATCACGACCCAGTACAGTGATCGAATATCCTTTTGGTAAGTAATCTTTTATAAGGGCTTGGCCGATAAATCCGGTGCCGCCTGGAATGATGATTTTTTTCATAGGCTTTGCATGACCTTGTCTGCTGCATCTAAAGTTAATTCAATTTCTTCATTATGATGAGCGTATGACATAAAGCCGGCTTCAAATGCTGAGGGTGCAAAATAAATGCCTTCGGCTAACATACCATGAAAGAATTTTTGGAAACGCTTCACGTTACTGGCTTTAACATCATCATAATTTAAAATTTCAGTTTTATCCGTGAAAAGAAAACCAAACATACCACCTAAATAATTCGCTTGGAATGGAATGTTGTGCGCTGAAGCGCGTTCCCTTAATCCATCAATCAGAGTCCCTGTCATTTTTTCGAGTTCAATATAAAAACCGGGTTTACTGACATGACGTAAGGTTGCAAGGCCAGCCGTCATCGCAATGGGGTTGCCGGATAAAGTGCCAGCTTGATAGACGGGACCGAGAGGCGCCAAGTGTTCCATGATTGCTCTATCACCGCCCACAGCACCGACGGGCATGCCGCCGCCAATGACTTTTCCAAGCGCTGTTAAATCGGGCTTCACACCATAATAACCTTGTGCGCCAGTCAGTCCGACACGAAAGCCGGTCATCACTTCATCAAAAATCAAGACACTGCGGTGATGATCACAGATTTGGCGCAAGCCAGCTAAAAATTCAGGGCTAGGTAAAACAAAATTCATATTACCGGCAATCGGCTCAACAATAATGCTAGCGATGTCATCACCAAATTTTTCAAATA
>DAOUQR010000273.1 GCA_030625525.1 Pseudomonadota bacterium
GTAGTGCTAAAATATGTTTTAGATGATTTAGATCACGATGAAGAACAGTTAATTGTTGATAAGGCCGAACAGCACTTATCCAAAGAATTGGAGGATGAAGTCATGACACTCGCTGAGAGATTTGAACAACGGGGTTATAAAAAAGGTATCCAGCAGGGAATGCAACAGGGAATGCAACAGGGGGTGCAACAAGGAATGCAACAGGGTGCCCAGCAAACCCGTCTGATACTTGCCAAACGTTTGTTAGCTGAAGGTGTGCCAGAGATGAAAGTTGCAAGTTTGACGGGAGTCGAGCTTGAGGCTTTGCAAGCATTCGAGTAATGACAACTAAAGTTTAGCTATGCGCTGGTTCGAGGATGTTTTCTAGGTGCTTGGTGAGAGTTTTGGCGATCTTTGTGAAATTAGGTTGTTCTAGAAAATCCGCGATTTGAGTCATTTGGATGTTATTCATGCCGCAGGGGTTGATGCGGGTGAAGGGTTCGAGAGCCATGTCGATGTTTAATGCTAATCCGTGATAACTACAACCGCGTCTTACGCGCAAGCCGAGTGAGCATATTTTTGCTGTGTTGACGTAGACGCCTGGGGCGTCGCGTCGTCCTTTTGCTTCGATGCCGTAATCACTTAGAGTGTTAATAACAGCCTTTTCGATTCGCATCACTAAATCACGAATGCCGATTTTGTTACGGCGCAAATTATATAAAATGTAGGCGACGAGTTGTCCGGGGCCATGATAGGTGACTTGGCCACCGCGATCCGTTTGAATGACGGGGATATCGCCTGGGTTGAGCACATGCTCTGGTTTGCCTGCTTGCCCTTGGGTAAAAACAGGGGGGTGTTGTAAGAGCCATATTTCGTCGGCGGTATCGGGTGTGCGGTTGTCGGTGAACTCGCGCATTTCTTGCCAGGTTTGTTGATAATCTTGCATGCCGAGGTCACGAATAATAATGTGTTCTGTCATAGCATCATTTTCACTTCTTTAAGCGCGTTGAGTTGTTGGTACAGCGCATCTAATTGTGTTTGGGATTGAGCGTTGAACGTGACGGTGATTGATAGATAGTTTCTATCTTTACTCGTGCGGGACTTGAGGGCTGTATCGGTGATGCTTGGATCATGTTGCTGCAAAACGTTTAACACAATGGATGTAAAGTCGTCAGTGTTTTCACCCATGATTTTAACGGGGAATTGACACGGGAATTGGAGTAATGGTTTTTTTATCATATTTAAATGTTAACCTATCAGTATGTGCTTTCCAATCTGTCCTCGCATGATTGCGAACGAGGTTTTTTATTGCTATCCGAGTTATTTGTTGGTTTTTGCTTACTTGCACTGAGAAAGCAGCTCGTCCCTGAATCTCTGCGAACTTTATCATGTTTTGTTTTATCTTCAGCGGTATCTATTTTTTCGTTGATTTTTTCTATTTCCCATAGGGACCTTAATAAGTTTTCAGTATCAATTTTTGATATATCGCACGCTATGGGAAGTGGAAGGTCATTAAAGTTGAAATTATCTTTTAATAGGTTAAGCTTTTTCTTCAGTTCCGTGTACTTTTCCGCATATTGCTCTCGCGTATTATTAGCTTTTATGAGAGGTTTTATTGTTCGATTAAGTATTTTTAAATTTTCAAAGCTTGTATCATATTGATCTGAATCAGTGAGTGTCTTTGAACCTGGTTGTAGAATAGAGTTAAATTGATTCTGCAATTTCAGGATGGTTTTATCTTTCGGTTCTGGCTTAAATGTATTGAGTGCAAGTTCAACTTTGTCATAATATTTTTTATAGGATTCAAGTTTTTTTACGAGTTTAGTTTCTTTCTCCAAAAGGGCATCAATTATCTTTGCATGTTGACCGACTTGAGTACAAATCGTACTTTTTGTTTTAATTGTTTCATCGTCATTTTTTACTTGAAGAAGAGAATCAAGCTGCGCAGATTTACCGATCTCTTTTTCTAATTCCTTCGGTGCACCAAACCAATTTTCATAGAGTCCTTTGATACCCACACCTTCGAGATTTAAAAATACCTTGATTTGAGCGCCAACGCAGATTAGACCTAAAACGATCACCGCTGCGAATATAATGGGGTGGGCGGTAATAAATAGTGTGGTAAACATGTGTGTTAAGGCGATGCCCGATGTATGCATACTGATCCCGCCGACGAGAGCGACACTTTCGAAGAAAGCCATTTGGCCATATAAAATGATGCCCAGCGCAAGAAATACTATTTTAATGCGTGCGCGTTTACGCACTTCTTTTTGATCCTTAGGGTGATTTGCATTCTGAATTAAAGTGGCTGTTTGCTGCAGTTGTTTTTTTAATGCATCCCCATGCTTTTTTAATTCCACGAATTCATCTAGTTGGATGGGGTCACCGTCTTTTTTCTTTTTCTCTATCAATGTTTGCATCAAATGGAAATGATCTTTAATCAATAAGGCTTCATCTTCATGTTGACGATTGAGTCTTTTTACATCGAGTGGCGTGATGCCGCTTTGCTTGGCGATTTCTTTTAGATCAAAGCTGAAGACGACAAATGCATTTAATAAAGCGAAACCAAGGCCGATAGCGAGAGGGATCCAGGTGGAAATGGCAAAGCCACCAAAGACTGCGATGCCACCATTGAAGCCT
>DAOUQR010000153.1 GCA_030625525.1 Pseudomonadota bacterium
AAATCAAATTTTTCCAACCATTGAATTGCCCTCATAGACTGACCGCATAATAATAGTTTACAAATTTGATGGGGAATTATTCGTTTAACGCGCTTCGATTGTAAGTTTTTGCTGTTATCTTTAATCCATTGGATCAATTTCTCATCCGGTTTGAACTCAGGGTATTTACTCAAAAACTTAATCGCACGAAAAATCACATAAACACTATTAAGTTCCGTGTGATCAGAATAAACGAGTGGTAAAACTTTGTTTGTCGATTGAAATAACCTTATCGCTTTTTTCGGATCAATAAAAAATCCTCCGGCATAAAATATAGAGTTAGGGATTAAATCTAATTTAAATTGATTGGTAAAGACACTGGCCAACAGGGATTGACCAGGCTCAGAATTAAATATTGAAATATCCAGTAGCTCACCGGTTTCAAACGTGACTCTCAGCGTTTCGTGGCGATTATAGGATGTTGTTTTTTTAATGCCATGAATTCGAAACTGACTTTTTCTTGCGTTTAATTTTTCTAACACGGTATTCGTGCTTAAGCCATACAGATACGTATCAACATCACTTAATAATATGGGAACGGCGGAATGAGGATACTGCTGTCGAAAATGATGAACTAAAGCGCCCCCCATAATAAACATCGCACCTCGATAATCTCTCGATTGACGCGCTTGACGGTTGAACGAATTCATTAGAAAAAATATCGTTTCTGACATTCTAACCGGCTGCTTAGCTTTATGAATGGCTGAGTGATTAGCGTGTTTTTTCAAATAACCTTCGAGGGACATATCTAACTTAGCTTTTTGAGTCTTAGGTAGTATTTCCACCGCGCTTGTAGCCGTTCGTTCAAGATCGACTTTTTCTTGTAGGTCATTGATCGTTAGGTCATTGACCGTGATGCTGTCATGTTCAATAGCCGGTTTTTGGGGATAAGTTTTAAACTTAAGCTGGGTCACTTTAGGCCGTTGATTCACTTTGTTTTTAGATGAGATTGCCTGGCTTTGTTTTTTAGCCGCGTTTGTTTTTTTATTTCTACGACGCCTAGCCTTTTTTTTGTTTTTAGACTTGGGTTTTTTCGGTTTTTTATTGGGCTTCGGCTTCCCATTAATAGATTTCGCCAAATCGTCACAGCTAATTTTAGCCTCAACATTTAATTCTTCGCGAGCCGGATTATCATTTTTTGACATTGCCTTACCTTCGGCTTTCTTCTTGAAAATCGATACCGCCGCATTCGCCAGTCTCGATAAACGCTCATTGTTTCGAGACAAAACTTTTTTTATAATTAAAATCAACCCTATTATTAACAACATATGATTCAATCGGATGATTTCACTCAAATCATCAACAAATAGATCTTCAATTTTTTTCATATCACTGCCATTTAATTTTTCATTTAGATAGAGCGTTTTTAAAACACGAGCTACTTTGCGACTGATCGTGCTTATGTTTTTTTGGTTTTTATCTAAAAGCTTTAACTGAACCTCCAGCTTGTCTTTCAAAAACTTAGCAACCTCGGGAGAAGAGCAAGATAAAATAACGTCTAGTGCGATAAACAGCCTCAGAATAAATGTTTCTCGAACAACGGCTCGTAATTTTTTCGTCTCGATTACAACGGCTTCTTTCAAGTCCAATGCCAGTTTTTTTTGAGAGGACGTCGGTGCAGTAGCCATATCAAACAAATCATAAACATATCGTTTAAATCGATCGCACTTAGCCATATCTTCAGCTTCAGACGCTTTACGCACAGACAAAGAGAGGTGATCATCAACATATAGTTTAAGTCGATCGCGCTTAGCCATATCTTCAGCTTCAGACGCATTACGCGCAGACAAAGAGAGGCGACCATAAACATGATGGTAACTGTGATCAAGATGCGGGTTTTCCATATGATACAAATATAAATAAGGTGCGGCATTGATATTGAACTCTTTAATCTGAAGGTATAGCGATAACTCTTTACCACCACTATTTACTTTCTTTTTTTTCTTGGCAAAAACGAGTTTATTGAGAACACCTGCCAATCGAATCTTTGCATAAACAAAAAAAGCGAATGACTTTTCAGAGAATGTGCTTTCTCGATGAGCGGAAAATTGTGTAGCCAGCGAGCATTGGATCTCATTAATTGATTTTTGTGGCTGTAACGCTCCAAAGCGCTCTTTTGTTTTTTCAACTAATTTATCATTGTCAAATAATGTTTCTGAAAGGTCATTAAGATACAAAAGGTCTTCGTCAGTAAACGGCTGAGGAATATTTAACTCTGGTTTTTTTATTTTTTTACATACACTTAAAAAGGTTGCCATAGAAATCGCGAGCCAGTATGAATGATTTTCGAAACATTCATCACGGTAAGCCGCAGCAATCTCAATAACATCCTTAACAATCAAATTATACTGGCTCAAAGATGGCGAGTTAAGCTTATTTTTATCATCAAAATATTCTTTAATCACCCAGTTTCTAAAATTCGTGAACTCAATGGCAAAATGAAAAAGACTCAACACTGTTCGCTGAGAATCACCATCAACAATAGACTGGTAATAATTAAATCTTGATTTTGCGGCAATTAAAAAAACCAATAAGCCATGACAAAAAATCTCCTCAAATGTATCTTTACATTTATGAGGTCGTAAGGTTTTAATTAGATCATCCATTTCACTTGCATATTTTTGCATCTCTGACAGCTTAATATCAGAATCTTCAAACAACATAAGTTTAGCGTAAATCACTAAAACACGATAAGTGATCCGCTCTAATCGTTTTTTCTTGAACACAGGAACAATTCGAGGATCTGCAGAATGATTTTTGATCAAAAACAAAATCTCATCATCTATGTTTTGACAGCTATTTTCATAGGCTGTAATTTTTTTTAAAATGGACTCACAATCTAGGTTCATAGCAAATTGTTCAAGCTCAGATTCAGCAAGAAAAATAATACTATCGTGTGGAATTATCGAACTAAACATCAGTAACTACTATTTATAACAATTAAAACAGATGCGCATTATATCACCAATCTTCGGTTTCTGCCGCATTTTTCTTAAAAAGTTACTCCGCCATTAATGCTTCTATGTCTTCGATCGTTTTCGGAACTTGGTGAGTCAACACATCGTGCCCCGTATCAGTGACTAAAACATCATCTTCGATCCGCACGCCGATGTTCCACCATCGCTCACCCACATTTTTATTGCCCGCTTGAATATAAATACCAGGCTCATTGGTAAGCACCACACCCGGTTGTAATTTCATCCATTCGCCTTGGTCATTTTTATACGCACCAACGTCATGCACATCCATGCCTAACCAATGCCCGGATTTATGCATATAAAAATCTTTATAACGACCTTGTTCGATTAAGCCATCGAGATCACCTGTTAAAATATCTAAATCTTTTAGGCCCTGTGTGATCACTTGAATCGCAGCGGTTTGTAAGTCATTCCAAGGGGTGGCGGGTTTGATTCGTTCCATTACCGCTTCTTGTGCGGCTAATACGATCTCATAAATTGCACGTTGCTCACCGCTAAAACGCCCACTAGCTGGAAATGTTCGGGTAATATCTGCCGCATAATTTTGATATTCGCATCCGGCGTCAATCAAGATTAAGTCATTTGAATGAATTTCAGCGTTATTGGCGGTGTAATGTAAAACGCAGGCATTCGCGCCGGCCGCAACGATGGGATCATAAGCCATGTAGCGCGCACCTTGACGAATAAATTCGTGCCAAAGTTCTGCTTCGAGTTCATATTCATAACGACTATGTTTGGTTTTTTGCATAGCAAGACAATGCGCTTGCGCTGAAATTTCACTGGCTTTTCGCATTAAATGTATTTCGGCGTCATCTTTTTTCCATCGCATCGCGTGGAGTAGGTGACTTAATTCGTGAAACTGACTGGGCGCATTCACGCCTTGGCGCACTTTATTCTGCACGTCTTTATGCCACTGCATTAATTGCTGATCAAATTCTTCAAATTCACCTAAGGGTGCATACACTTGTTCGCGATTTTGTAAGAGTTGAGGTAAATGCTCGTCGGCATCATCGATTGCAAAAGCTTGATCAACACCGCAGTCACTCACTGCGCGTTGTTGGCCAATAATGGGACCGATCCATAATTCCATCTTTGGATCACGGGGTTGATTAAATAGAATAACTTCACC
>DAOUQR010000163.1 GCA_030625525.1 Pseudomonadota bacterium
TGGCTTAATGGTAATGGCTATTTTTGATAATCGCTTGGGATTAATCCAAGCAATTAAAAAACCGAAGAGTAATCGGTCGGAAACTTCTAACTTTGGTGAGCGCTTTTGATGGCGAGCCAGTGTGATTAGCTGTTGCTTCAGAGCCATATTTTCTGCGGCCATTGCTTTCACTCCACCTGGTCGCGAGAGTTTAATCAGTGCGACCAAAAAATAAAATATAAAACGCATAGTCATTATCATGGCAGACATTATAGCATAAAATGATGTCTTTCTGATTTTGTAGTGTATTGACTTCTCGAATCATTTACGATTTCGAACACCACACGCTACCAAGTGAATGGTTACCCACTCAATTCTTCATAGACCCTGATTTTGACGTTTTTAAGACGTTGTTTTTCCAGTGTTTGCATCTGAGTAACGGAGGCATACTTATCTTCCATGATCACCAGTATTTCTGTGTGATCGTTTATGCAAACGGCGTCAACGATCTGTGCGATTTCACGATCGCTTTCAACGTCATATAATTTATCGCCTGGCTGTAATCGATGAGTTCCCTCTACATTTAAATGATATAAATGATTTTTTAACTTCGCTCGATAATGCATTCGAGCGATGATTTCTTGGCCGAGATAACAACCTTTATCGAAGTTTAATAATTTGCGTTGTTGATAATTGAGAGGGTGGGGCAGGAATTTTTCTTGCGTGTTTTGATAGATTTCTGCAATACCTAATTGGATGTTTTCATAACGCCAATTTTGGATGGGGTCAGGTCTGAGACCTGCCGCCAGTTTTTTAACCCCACACCAAATTAAACGTCCAACTTCATCAACGGTCCAACCATCAGGCGTATGCTGATTGTTTTTCGGTTCTTGAATTTTTAGCGTCTTCATCGCTTCTTTAGATGCAATAACAGAAAGCCCAAAACAGCGATATTCATCCGAGCTATCTTTAATCTCCACTTTTGAAAAGATCGCATATTTTTTAAATGTTTCAATCGTCAAATTGACAGTCTCAACAGGGAGTAACATTAAAATCAGGCCATCTTCTTCGATTAAACGAAACGACGCGATGACACGCCCTTGAATATTACAATATGCACCGACAATTGAATGCGTTGGATTGAGTTGCGTCACATCGCAAGTAACTTGTCCTTGCAAAAATGTTTTAGCATCCGGACCGGAGAAGGTGATCACCCCATATAAATTATTTTCATCTATCATGTGAAATTACGTTTGTGTCTAAAAGTGTTTTTTTATATGATCTATTCTTTAATTGCAAGATTTTGATTGAAATGCCTGAAACACTCTCTTTAGCAAAAACTCTCTGGGCTTGTCGCCGGGGTATGAAAGAACTTGATTTAATGTTGATACCGTTCGTCGAAAATCACTTTACTCAGCTGACAATGGAGCAGCAGCGGAGTTTCGTTCGTCTTCTTGAATCCTCTGATCCACAGTTATACGCTTGGTTACTCGGGCTTGATCAATGTGATCAGCCTGACTTGAATACCATGATCACTCTTATTCGTCACAAGATTGTTCAAACTTTGCTATAATAAGAGATATTAAAGTTAAACATATCTGTTTTAACGCCGATATGCTGTTTAAGTGCGGGGAGCAGAATCTATGTCAGAGAAGGCAATTGACCAAGCATTAGTTGATCAGGCGCTAAAGGGGGACCGTGAAGCGTTTGATGTGTTGGTGCTGAAATATGAAAACCGATTGATGTCGTCGATCAGTTATATGCTGGATGATAGGCAGCAAGTCGCTGATTTGGTGCAAGAAACATTCATTAAAGCATTTCGATGTTTAAACAGTTTTAAGGGGAATAGTAGTTTTTATACCTGGCTGTATCGAATCGCCTTGAATACGACGCGTTCCTATGTCCGTGATCTTTGTCGTCAACCCAATGCCAACGCGCATGTCGAATATGTCGAGGCGGAAACTAAACATAATCGAACACGCCTTACAGAAATTGAAACACCGGAAGGAGTTTGCATTTCCAACGAAACAGAGGCCGCCTTGATGTGTGCTTTGGATAACTTATCTGAAGAATTACGCGTCTCAATTATTTTGAGAGAATTAGGCGGATTGAGTTATGAAGAAATTGCTCAAGTCCTGTCTGTGCCGGTAGGGACCGTTCGTTCGCGAATTTCACGGGCACGCGTCGCTGTTGAGCGAAGCATTAATTGATGTTTTGCTCAGTCTTCGTTAAAATTCACCAACTTTTTTAACCAGTTAGCAATTTGTGACAGAATTATCTCATATACGAAATTTTTCAATCATCGCGCATATTGATCATGGCAAGTCGACCTTGTCTGATCGATTTATTCAACTTTGTGGTGGCTTGTCGGAACGTGAAATGGACGCGCAAGTCCTCGATACCATGGATATCGAGCGTGAGCGTGGTATTACCATTAAAGCGCAAAGCGTGACGTTGTTTTACACCGCTGCCAATGGTGAAGTGTATCAACTTAACTTTATTGATACGCCTGGACACGTCGATTTTAGTTATGAAGTATCGCGATCTTTAGCGGCTTGTGAGGGAGCATTGTTAGTTGTCGATGCTGCTCAAGGCGTTGAAGCACAAACAGTCGCCGTTTGTTATACCGCGATTGAGCAAGGTCTTGAAGTTATCCCTGTGTTAAATAAAATTGATTTACCCTCCGCTGAACCTGAGCGTGTTTGCCAAGAAATTGAAGACGTTATTGGTATCGATGCGACAGGCGCACTTGAGGTAAGCGCTAAATCAGGTATTGGCGTGCAAGAATTATTGGAACAGCTGGTTCAACAGGTGCCTCCACCCGTTGGCGATACTGAAAAGCCACTTCAAGCACTGATCATTGATTCTTGGTTTGATAGTTATTTAGGGGTGGTGTCATTGGTGCGAGTCACCTACGGTGTCTTGCGTAAAGGTGACAAGATGAGAATCATGTCAACCGGAGACACTTATCAAGTTGATCAAGTCGGTATTTTTACACCTAAACGTCAGCCGCAACCACAACTTTCTACCGGTGAAGTGGGTTATGTTGTTGCCGGCATAAAAGATATTCAAGGGGCACCCGTTGGTGATACCTTAACATTGGATAAACGGCCTGCGACCGATATTTTACCTGGCTTTCAAATGGTAAAACCTCAGGTTTATGCCGGATTATTCCCAGTGAATTCTGATGACTATGAAAATTTTCGAGAAGCGCTGGCAAAATTGAGTTTGAACGATGCCTCGTTGTTTTTTGAACCCGAATCATCCGATGCCTTGGGCTTTGGATTTCGCTGCGGCTTTCTCGGCATGCTACATATGGAAATTATCCAAGAGCGACTTGAACGCGAATATAATCTCGATTTAATTACGACAGCGCCGACGGTGATCTATGAGGTGCTTAATACCGCTGATGAAGTTTTATCGATTGATAACCCGAGTGATTTGCCTCCGCCAAACAAAATCGCTGAGATCCGTGAGCCGATCGTTACGGCAAACATATTAGTTCCGCAGGAGTATGTGGGCAATATCATTACCTTATGTAATGAACGTCGTGGTGCACAAACGAAAATGCTCTACTTGGGTAGCCAAGTTTCACTGACCTACGAAATTCCGATGAGCGAAGTGGTACTTGATTTTTTTGACCGACTCAAATCGGTGAGCCGTGGATATGCATCCTTGGATTATTCCTTCGATCACTTCTTAGCCGCTAAAATGGTGCGCTTAGATATTTTAATTAATACTGAAAAAGTCGATGCCTTATCGGTAATTGTGCATAAAGAAAGCGCTTATCACCGGGGTCGATCCATTGTTGAAAGCATGCGTGAAATCATTCCCCGACAAATGTTTGATGTGTCAATCCAGGCGGCCATTGGTGGACAAATCATTGCACGTTCTACGGTCAAAGCCTTAAGAAAAAACGTGACGGCAAAATGCTATGGCGGTGATATTTCGCGCAAGAAAAAATTGCTAGAAAAACAAAAAGCCGGTAAAAAACGGATG
>DAOUQR010000134.1 GCA_030625525.1 Pseudomonadota bacterium
AATTGCAGCTGGCAATCCTCAAATACGTCGCATTTATAACGAAATTGATATCAGCAGCCCTTCATCTATCATGACACGCAGTAGTGATACTTGGATCACCACCAAAGTGAAAACTTATATGTTAGCGACGAAAAATTTGAAATCAGCAGAAATAAAAGTCGTTACAGAAAATGGTGTGGTCTACTTAATGGGTGTCGTTTCACGCGAAGAAGCTAACGCTGCGGTCGATGCGGTCAGACGTGTTTCCGGCGTACAAAAAGTTGTAAAAGTTTTTCGCTATAAATAATCGAAGCTCTGGGGTCAGGGGTCAGGCCTAAGGCCTGCCCCCCAATCATTATTACTTAACGACTTTTAGTTCAGGCTTGCTTTTAGTTGAAGTTTGGCTAGCGACGCTATCATCGTCGGTACCCGATTTTACAACGGGAGGTTCTGCTGAGGCAGCGCCTGCGTCACCATTGTCTTCTTCACCAAATAACATACCACGACCATTTTCTTGCGCGTAAATCGTCATAATCGCTTCAGGTGGAGCAAAAATTTGCTGGGCCTCACCTGAAAAGCGTGCCGTGAATAGCAATTTTTCAGTATCGATATGTAATCCGCGAACAGCATCCGGTGAAATATTCAAAACGATATGACCGTCTTGAATAAAGTCATCAGGCACACTGACATTTGGAAAACTTGCATCAATCGCAACATACGGCGTTAAATCGTTATCAACGATCCAATCATACATCGCACGAAGAAGATAAGGTTTGCTTGAAGTCATTGTTGTCATCATTAAGCCACGCGTAGTTCACGTTCAAGTTCTGTCAGGCTTGCTTGAAAAGAATCGCGTTCAAAAACACGCTCCATATATTGCCTCACACCCCGTATTGATTTAGGTAACTCAATTCCCAGCTGTGGTAAACGCCACAAAAGAGGCGCAATCACGCAATCAACTAAAGTGAAGTCGTCACTCAGAAAATAAGCTTTATCTGCAAATACAGGCTCAATCGCAATCAGGCTTTCAACGAGATTTTTACGTGCCGCTTCCATTTGCTTGCCATTACCGTCTTGAATTTTATGCATTAAGCTATACCAATCATTTTCGATACGGTAAATAATTTTTCGGCTTTCAGCACGCGCGACCGGATAAACCGGTAATAAAGGAGGATGAGGAAAACGCTCATCGAGGTATTCCATAATGATACGGGCTTGAAATAAAACTAGCTCGCGATCAACCAGTGTTGGAACAGAACCATAAGGGTTAATATCCAATAAATCTTCAGGTTTATCTTCAGGTCTAACTGTGTGAACTTCAAAATTCACACCTTTTTCAGCTAGAACAATTCGAACTTGATGACTATAAATATCTTGTTCATCAGAATATAAAGTCATTAATATACGTTTAGCAACAACCGCCATCGCCTATTTCTCCCTATTAAAATTTGAGCCAAATTATACCATAATTATTTCGGCTTGTGTTAAATACTTACTTAATATCGCGCCAATACTCACGTTTAAGCATAAAAGTGACCCCAGCCAACAGCAATAAAAATAACAACACACCATAACCGATTGATTTTCGCTGCAATTGTACGGGCTCACCGACATACACAAGAAAGTTCACGACATCATTGATCGCAGAATTAAATTCCTGCTCAGACATTTCGCCGACTTTAAGGATTTGCAGATGCTTAATGTATTCAATATCTTTAGTGCCGCCATCCCAGGGAATTTTTTTAACGCCCATGACCGCGACCTGCTCACCCTGCAAATTAGCGAGAACGTTTGGCATCGCAACATCCTGTGATAACCAATTATTCGATCCCAAGGGCCGATCATCATCACGATAAAATGTCGTTAAATAGGTAAACAACCAATCGGCTCCACGTTGTCGAGCAATCAAGGATAAATCGGGTGGCTCAACACCAAACCACTGCTGAGAAGCCTTAATATCAATCGCACTCAAGATCGATGAGGCCGGCTTAGCGTTGGTGAAAATCAAATTTTGAATTAAAAGTGATTGATCCAATTTATTATCATCATCGACTAAACCAATACCCACCGCCATTTGGTTGTAGCGCATATATTTTAATGAATGACAGCCCGCACAATAATTCATGAATAATTTAGCACCGCGTTGTAATCGAGCTTGGTCATGTAAATTAATATCCGCGTGTTTTAGTGGTAACTCGCTTCCCCCTGAGGCAAAACTCGCCGTGACCAATACGAATAAAAGGGCTCCCTGTAATAATAATTTCCCTAACATGTGGCTCCCCTTCATCCCTGTATTTAAGTCACGCGCGTTGGCACAGGTTTTGTTTTTTCAAAACGTGTGTAAAACGGCATGAGTAGAAAAAATGCGAAATATAAAACACAAAACAACTGTGCTAGGTATTGGCGTAAGGGTGTCACATTGATGGTACCCAAATAGCCTAGACCGACAAAACTAATCACGAAAATTGACAACGCAATTTTTGAAAAAATACCGCGATAACGAATCGATCGAACCGGCGATCGGTCTAACCATGGCAGTGCATATAGAATGGCAATCGATCCAGCCATGGCACACACCCCCATCAATTTATCAGGCACGGCTCTTAAAATAGAATAAAAAGGCGTTAAATACCAAACCGGTGCAATATGATCCGGCGTCGACAAAGGATTTGCCGGGAGGAAATTCGCATGCTCAAGAAAATAGCCTCCCATTGTCGGGAAAAAAAAGACAATGCCTAAAAATACAATTAAAAAAACCACCAAACCCCAAATATTTTTAACCGTGTAATATGGATGAAAAGGAATGCCATCCACGGGTTTACCGCTTTCATCTTTAAGTTTGTTGATATCAAGACCATCGGGATTATTTGAACCCACTTCGTGCAGTGCAATAATATGCATCCACACTAATAAACATAAAAACAAGGGTACTGCGATCACATGCAATGAAAAAAAGCGGTGGAGTGTTGCATCAGCAACATTAAAATCTCCGCGCAAAAACAACATTAAAGATTTACCGACAAAAGGAACGGCACCAAATAAAGACGTGATAACCTGCGCGCCCCAAAATGACATTTGTCCCCATGGCAATAGATAGCCAAAAAATGCTTCCGCCATCAAAGCGGTATAAAGCAACATGCCTAAGATCCAAACGACTTCTCTTGGGCTTTTATATGAGCCATACAATAAGCTTCGAAACATATGCAAATACACCACTAAAAAAAACGCAGACGCGCCCGTTGAGTGCAAATAACGCAGCAGCCAACCGTAATTAACATCCCGCATGATATATTCAATTGAATCAAAAGCACCGGCTACCGTGGGTGTGTAATACATGGTTAGCCAAATGCCGGTGATAATTTGATTGACTAAAACAAACAACGCCAGTGAGCCGAAGAAATACCAGATGTTAAAATTTTTCGGTGTGTAATATTCTGAGATGTGTGTACGCCAAATTCGTTGGAACGGAAAACGCAGGCTGATCCAATTTGATAATCCTTTCATGCTTTATCCTTGTGTGACGTTATCAACCCCAATAACAATGACATCATTTTTGACGAAGTGATATGGGGGTACTTCCATGTTTAATGGCGCGGGCACACCTTTAAAAACGCGACCAGACATATCAAATGTCGAGCCGTGACAAGGACAATAAAAACCGCCCGGCCAATCTTTGCCGAGACCGCCAATGTCAGGACGATATTTAGGTGAGCAACCCAAATGGGTGCAAACGCCTATCAGGACTAAAATTTCGGGTTTAATTGAACGGTAAAGGTTTTTTGCATAAGAAGGTTGTTGATCAACAATCGATTCAGGATCACGAAGTCGTTCTTCATTGCGGGCTAGTGCCTGTAACATTTCATCTGAGCGACGAATGATCCAAACGGGCTTGCCGCGCCATTCGATCGTCATTTGCTGTCCGGGTTCTAATTTACCGATATCCGCCTCAACTGGGGCGTCTGCTGCTTTAGCACGAGCACTCGGCCACCATGATGACGCAAATGGAACCGAGGTAAATGCTGCTCCAATGCCTCCTAGCACACTCGTCGCAGCAATTAAAAATCGTCTGCGACTTTGATTGACTTCATCCTTGGCCATCAATGATCCACTCTGGTGATTAATCGCTCCGAATATACAATTTCAGTAGAAAATAAACAAGAGCTTGATTCTGAATCTCTTTAACAAAAAACGGGCCAAGAGGCCCGTTTTTGTAACAACATAAAATTTTTAACGTTTAGAAAATTGTGGACGCTTACGCGCTTTATGTAAACCAACTTTCTTACGTTCAACAGCACGTGAATCACGTGTCACATAACCTGCTTGACGCAATGTTTTGCGTAAATCCATTGAACCCGTTCCAGCACCACCTTCTGTGCCTTCTTCATCATAGTCAATTAACGCACGAGTAATACCATGACGAAT
>DAOUQR010000026.1 GCA_030625525.1 Pseudomonadota bacterium
ACAGTAGCGGCCTATATAACCCATCCGGTACTCTCGGGCGCTGCGATAGAAAACGTATCGAACTCCGTTCTAGATAGGCTTGTGGTCACGAATACCATTCCTTTAAGTAAAGAAGCGGCTGCGTGTGACAAGATACATCAAATCTGTTTAGCCAATATGCTGGCACAAACGATTACGCGTATTAATGAAGAAGAATCTGTTAGTTCGATGTTTACTGAGTTTTAGTTGTAGTAGGTACTATGTTTCAATCAAACGATTTTGATTCCTCCGAGGAAGAATCCTCTTACCGGGTTGCGATGCTCATCATTCGATTGGCATTTTCTACTGAGAACATGAAGCAGATTCTACCGCCCAAGCTTGATAAGCTGCCCGAAGATATTGCGGAAATTAAATCCCTGTTATTAGAACGTGATGAAGTAAGAGCCACTGCATTTTTTAATGCCTTGAAGCTATTGGATTCATCACAGGCATACTTCAACGAAAATACTGAAACGTTTCTAAAGATTTTCCATTCCAATCGTAAACCCAATCCTAAGCCATCAATGTTCGTTTTTTACATTAAAACAGTTTTGGATGGCCATCCTATTGCTGATTTATATGCGATTGTATTTTTGGATAAACACCAACAATTTTTAAACTCGAGCAAAGAGCACCACGCTGGTCCGTTATATCAGCTACTCAATCATACGGATGAGCTCGCGGGCCATTTAGTCGATTTACTTCAGACTGGCATGCCCCATTTGTATCGTTATGTGCATAAAAATATTACTCCAAAAATATTTCAATCTGCGTTAGTCACGCTTGATAAAAAGTCTAAAACCTACCCGTTAATAGTATTAGCGCGTCATGCTTCTATCGCCGAAATAGAATCAGTCTTAGACTCCTTTGAAGAAGACGTGCAAAAGCAAATCCGCTGCTATCCACCCTTCTTTCAGATGCTTGTTTCCAATAAGCATCTGCCAGATAACCACAGACTAAGCATGTATAGTGACGACGAGCTAACAACTTCACTCACCAACCTCTTTGGGACCGTTGCTGATACGAGGGGAGGCGAACACCCACTGGCACCCATTCTGCTATCAACCTCCGTTCAATTTATTAAACGTTGTTTGAAATTACTGGCTAAAGTTGATTTAAGCGATTTAGATTTATTAATGCAAGATGGTTCAAAACGAAATCTATTGCACTATGCGGTTATTAATCACAACATGCCGTGGCAGGATTTTTTTAATGTATTCTATAAAAAATCAAAAAATAAAGCCGACTTAAACAAACCATCATTACCCCCTGTATTAAAGCAATGTTTATGGCAAGCAGATTGCCTTCAACAATTGCCAATACATCTTGCCATTAAAGCCGGTGGCGCTCGAAATATAAAAATGCTGCTTATCGAAATGGCAAAAGCACCTCGCTCTTGTCAGGCTTTAAGCAGGTATCACCCTTATGAACATCATGATGACACCATTGACACGATACACGGCCAACTCTTGCATATGATGATGGATCTGACACCTGATCTGTTTACAGAGCTTGCCGTGAAGAAAAATTTAAAAATATTATTCGGCGAGAACTATATCCATCGACAACACGAAACAAGTTCGTTAAATGCTAGTGTTGCGAGTCGTGAAAAACTAAAACACCCTGAATTTAAATACTGTCTGGCCATTGATCTAGATGACACGGTGATAGCCAATAAATTCTTACGTCATACCAGGTTTACTGAACTCACCGACTTAAAAGATTATACTCAGCTGCCTCACTCAACGTCTGAGGAAAAAGATAGAGTCTATTTACAACGCCCCAAATTTAAAGCCGTACTCCGCGGTGTCATCTTGCATCACGATTACAGACTCATCGTGATGACTCATAGTGCTCGGAGTTATAAAGATATCGTTGATATTCTAGTGGATATCACGGAGTTAGATGAACAAATTGTCCAGCGTGCACTCCTGGGCTGGTATAATCGCGATCATCAAGATTCTCAAAACTATTTAAATTTTTTGGACAAACATCTATATTTAGTTGAACTCACACCGTGTATATACAACATTAAAATCGATAAGCGTAAATGGTTACAGATCGCTTTTGTTTTAAATCAAGTGGGTGTCATGGACGGCATCACGTTTAAAAACAATATATTTGAAACCGTTTTATTAGATGATAAAGATGACATTGTGACCCAAGCGATCGAACACGGAGTAACCGCCTTTATCGCTGAGTTCTTAAATAATGATCTAAGCGCCTTATCTAAATTAATTTCATTATTTAAATTCGATGATCATGAAAATGACTGCGAAATTATCCGCACCGTGGCTCAAGCGTATAAAAAAACTTTAGATCCAAATTTTCGTGATGTCATTCCGAACGTGGAACAAGACCTTAATTCAAACATTGAAGAACTTCAGCTTACCCATTCTGAATCAGAACACGATGACTCAGACCTGCATGACAAAGAAAAGTATGATGACTCGCCGTCACTACTGGACGTTATTCGCGCTTATCAGAAAGTTATAAGCCCAATAATATATCGCTCTAACTAAAAAACCGGTCATGAAGACCGGTTTTTTTATATTGAGACAACTTTAAAAGTGCTACTGAACTTGAGCCGCTTTTGTCTGCTCAATTTTCCCTTGCATTACGCCAGGTTGGTAAGGCTTATCATTAATCGTAAATTTTCCATCCTTAAAGACAATCGTTAATTTATAATTTTTGTCTTGTGGTTCAAGATAACCTTGCTTCACCCAATTTTGAATTTGAGTTTGCGCTAAGGTGTTTGCTTGTTTAAGGACTTCATCTTTGCTTAATAATTTAGGCACTGTTACTGCTTGAGGATCTGACGCTTGTTGACCCTGCTGCTGCACCATCATTTTTTTCAATCGTTGCTGTTGATATAACTGGCGCAAGTTATTTTTTTGCAAAATGAGCTGCGCTAATTCTGCTGGCAAATTAATTAAAACCTTCGCTTGAATTTGTTGAATCAATGCCATCGGGTTGGCTTGCTTATCTGAAGAAATAGCGGGTAAACCCAGTGTACCACTCGCTGATAAATCGCCTTGCGGTAATGTGATGTGTAATTGTTTCAAATTTAATGTTGCACCTTTAGATAAAACCGCCACCAACTGCATCATCATTTTACCGTTCATAATCGCTTGCGCTTGACTCGGCAAATTGGAAAACTGCTCCGCCATCTGCTGTAATTCTGCAAGTGCTTTAGCATCGAGTTGTGAAACTGTCGTATTTAATTTGCCAGGACCATAACTTTGTCCATCTGCAAATAATTTTTTAACTTGAATCGTCATTTGGCCACCGAGGATATCATCCTTCACATCGTTTTGTGATGTAGCATCAAAATCGTCGATACTAAAAAGCGTGACCATACCGCGAGTCACTTGTAATTTATCCAGATGAAGATCACCTTTACCCGTCCAATTCGCATCATTTGAACTCTGTTCTTTATAACTCAAACCTAAATTTTGTAAATCAAGATTCATAAAGGGAGAACTAACTTTAAGACCGTCAATGTTCATATCACCTTTAATATTTGATAGATCATGTTTGATCATCCAACGGCTGTTTAAACCTTTCCATTCGAGCTTGCCTAAGGGTTGTTGATCCAATACAAAGGGGGGCAAATTCAAACGTAATTCCACATCACCGTTAAACGCAAAAATAACATTGTTCGTTAACTGTGGTTTTGGATCCACGTTAGCAAACACTTGGTTATAAATTTTTTGCTGCATCGGACTTAATTCAAAGGCACCATACATTTGGGCCAAGGCCACTTTTGGCATGCCGTTATCAAAAAAGAATGGACCATGACGTACCCATTCATCTAAGGTTAATTTAAATTGACTCAAATCAACTTTACTATTGGCAACGTTCACATCTTGTAAATATTGCAATTCAAGTTTGACATGCGAGCGATACCAGCCGCGTTTGTAATCTGTGATCTGTAATTTTATACCGGGTATTTTGGAATACGTACCCACTAAATCACGTATTTGTTCTTCCGCGCGTATGCCTGTGTAATATGGCATTGCGACGACGATAAGTAAAAACAGTACAACGACAGCGGCGATAAATTTACGCATGATGAGATCCCTTTCGAATAGATGAGCTGCGATTTAAGCACGTCTTTAGTCGACTTGCAAAAAGATTAACACCACCACTGCAAGTAATGACGTCATCGGTAAAATACTCACGGCCCAGCGGAAATCAGTAGCCATGAACACATGGGTGCCCGTGATGCCTTGGGCTTTATTAAGTACGTCCAGCGCATAACCAATGAGTGGTTGCAGCGCGGCACCAATAATGACAGAGGCCATATTGGTAAAGGCGATGGATGTGCCCACATGTTGACGGGGATGGATTTCAGTCGCAACGGCATACGCTAAGACTAAACCTGAATTAGTCATTCCGTAGAGCAACATCAGGCTATAAATCATCCACGCGGGCAAGGGTGCAAACACGATGATCGTTAAAAAAAGCAAACAACCGCTCAGGGCTGAAAAATACATGAGGGGTTTGCGGCGGCCTAATCGATCGGATAGCCAGCCCACAATCGGACCGCCAATTGCCCATCCAATGAATATCAAGGCATTTGCCCAGGCGGCTTGGCTAGAGGTCAATCGATGAACATGTTCGAAATATGTCACCCCCCACAATTCTGCAAAGGCTGCTGTGGGCGCATAGATTAAACCAGCGAAGGCCGCGTTGAGCCAAGATCTTTTATTCGTAAAAACCGTTTTCAAACTGCCTCGAACTGAATTCCAAGATGTTTGACTCTGTTGCGGCTGTTTACCATCACGCACGATTGCGTAGATAGCGATACTCAGCCCCGCAAAAATCACGGCCATTCCAAACAGGGTCTGACGCCAGCCGTACGATTGCACGGCAAATTGCACCGGCTCATCGCCGACCGCGGCACCTAACATGCCTAAAGCTTGAGTTAAGCCGGCCAGCAAACCCAACTTTTCTGCTGGAAACCACATTGACGCTAATTTCAATGCACTGACAAAGGCAAACGAGGCACTGAATCCAATTAAAAAACGCCCAAATGCCGCCATTGAAAAGCCGGTTGCGATACTGAAAACATAGCAACCTATCGCTGTGATCAGCGACATCACGGTTAATAATCGGCGAATACTGAAACGATCAACCAATAAACCTACGGGGATTTGCATCCCCAAATACGGGTAATAGAAAAATGCCGAAAGACTCCCTAGTCCCAATGCTGACATATCAAAGGCTCGCATGAGTTCGGAGGTCATCACACCAGTTGAGACACGCGCGAAATAATCACAAAAGAAATAACTCGCGGCAATGAACCAAATTAGCCAGGGGTACCAGGAGGGATGTTGAGATTGCGTGTGGGGTTTTGGCATACGACGATGGTCTTGGGTTCATGCAATATTAAAAAGAGGGCTATTATCCTGGAAATGGCGTCCGAACACAATTTTTGATGTTCTTTTGTTGTTATACCCATTACACCTGCAGGATAAATCTCACTCCGAAATATTAACCGACGCAATGATATAAATCACAGCTTGATATTACGGTTCACAGCCGCGCATGCACGGCTGTGAACTGTAATATTTGCTCTCTGCATGCGCGGCTGTGATTTAAGTCATTGCGTAATTTGATCACAGAGAGATCTACTATTTTTGGTGTTTTAATTAGCGAAGGGTATAGAAGTTGGTGAGGCGACACGAATTAAGATGTAAAGCAAGAGGCATTAGGTTGTGCAAAATGGTTTCACCGAGAACTGCTGGCAGAAAACTTGCCTTATTGACAAGGCAAGTTTTAGCGAATAGATGCCTTGTGGAAAAGACAATGAAACAAGACATTCTCCGAGATACAAAGATAGCCCTCAAAGCATCTAAAGAATATATTTAAATCCAATAAGTTAAGAGAAAACCCAGCTATTTCCATTTTGGAAACAACTACCAAAAAGAGGTAAGCAAACCATTTAAGGGTTTAACGAACACGCCGCAACATAATCACAGCGAGGATCGCAAATAACAGTGTCGGCATCAATGCCGCCAGGAGCGGTGGAAATTGGTAGACCAAGCTCAATGGCCCAAAAAATTCATTCAGCAGATGAAAACCAAATCCAACCGTTGCCCCGATAATGATCCGAACCCCGATGGTTGTTGATCGCAGTGGTCCAAAAATAAAAGGGATCGCGAGTAACAGCATCACAATGCTCGCTATCGGTTGAAAGATCCGCTGCCAATAATTTAATTCATAACTCGTGACGGATACACGGTTACGTTTTTGCTCAGAGACGTAATGATGCAATTGGAGCAAATTCATTTCTTGCGGCTCAGTCGATGAGACGGCTAATAAACGTGGACTAAAATCAAGTTGCCACGGCATTGATTTAATCGTCTTTGAAGAAATCTGTTTGAGGTGAATCATGCTTTGTGCGACTTGATGAAGCTGCCACTGCTTATCGTGATAACTCGCCGATTTAGCCTGATTAATTTGTTGTAATTGCAAACGTGGATTAAATAAATATTCCGTAATGCCAAATAAACCCACACCGGGCACGACACTGTCAATATGAATAAAGCGGTTGTCATCACGTAACCAAATACCGCGCGCTGTTCTAACGGCACTACCACCGGTCATTTTCATGCTGCGATAATCATTTGAATAACTCACGATCTTCGGCAATGCAAGTTCACCAAATAAAGTCATGGCAAAAATTAAAATCATCACGGTTTTTAATACCGCCACCGTAATTTGTCGTATCGAAGCACCGGAAGCGCGCATCACGATCAACTCACTGTGATTAGCTAATTGGCCTAACCCCATTAAACAACCGAGCACACAGGCAACGGGAAAAAACAAATACAATTGATAACACGCTTGCATGCTCACAAAAACAAAGGCTTGAAAAATGCCATAATCGCCGCGACCAATACTATTAATTTGTCCGACTAAAATGATAAATAGCTGTAGCCCAAATAAAATTAATGTCACCAAGGCAATACTGCTGAAGACGGTGTTTCCGATGTAGCGCTGTGCGATTTTCATGCCCACATCCTTTTTAATTTTGGCCAGCCTAAAAGAATCAACGCAAGCATCAATACCACTCCGTGCAACCACCACATTCCCAGCCAAGTGGGTATCTTGCCATTGGCCACCCAACCGCGCACCACAAATAGAAAATTGGCATAGACAATAAAAATTAAAATCGCCGGCAGCATTTTCGCAAACTTGCCTTGTCGCGGATCGACTTTACTCAGTGGGATCGCCAGCAACGCTAAAAGCAAGACCATGATCGGGATTGAAAATCGCCATTGTAACTCGGCTGCTTTTCGCGGATCTTTATTATTCAGTGGCCACAATTGTTTGAAGGTCATCGCTCGCTCACGTTTGCGGATCACTGGCTTAGCCTTCGGTAAACGTTCACGGTATTGACCAAAATTCACAACGCGAAAATCTTTTTGCCCGGGCACGCCGGTGTATTCTTGCCCGTGATCTAAAACCACAAACGCGTCACCCGTTTTCTCAGCTAAATGCGCTTGCTTAGCTGTTAACACACTCCACTGTTTTGATTTTTTATCTTGCTGCGCCATGAATACATTGCTGGCCATGCCCGTGGATTGATTAATATCCGTGGCATAGAGCACCCGTCGCCCACTATTAAAAGTTTGAAACCGACCCGGCAATAATGATTTGAGCAAGACCGCCGGGCTCGTACTTGTGATCAGACGATCGCGATCGGCAGAAATAATCGGGCTTAACCATAACATCATCGCACCGACGATAATGGCCAACACCAATGCAATCGTCATCGTCATCGCAATGAGTTTATTCTGACTGAAGCCACAGGCTTGTAATACCGTCATTTCGCTTTCGGCATACATGCGTCCATAACCAATTAAAATCGCAACATACAGCCCCAGCGGTAACAGCAATGCCAATAGGTTTGGAATTTCTAACATCATGAGTTGAAATAAAATAGCCGACGGCAAACTCCCCGATGCGGCACGCATCAAGTAATGCACGAATTGATTGCTGAGAAAAATCAACATTAAAATAGTCGTCAACGCCAACAAGGTGATCACGATCTCTTTAGCGAAATACCGAAATATAATCACAAAAACACAGGTCCAAATTCAAGATTGGGCCAATTTTAAACGAATTAGTACCCTGTTGTCATCCTTTCAATATTCTGAGATGCTTGAGCCCTTTTATTTATCAGGGAATGACCATGATTTACAGCACGCATACTGACGCAATCCATCAAATACACTCTGACTGCCTCATCTTAGGCGTCCATAGTAATGAGCTTGATAAGACAGCCCTTGAATTTGATAAAGCCACCGATGGTTACTTGTCAAAATTAATTGAACAAGGTGATTTTAAAGCGAAAGTGGGCGACAACATGGTGCTGCGTCATGTGCCTAACTTGGAGATCAGTCGTGTTATTTTAATTGGCTGTGGCGATAACGCCCTATTAAGCTCTGACGATTTCATGAAAATATTATTAGCGGCGACCACACAATTAAACAAAACAACGGCCAACAACGCACACAGCTTACTGACCTTATTAAATGTTAAAGATGGGAACCTCGCCTGGAAAGTTCAGCACCACATCTTACGACATGAAGCACAAAATTATCGCTTCAACCAATGTAAATCTAAAAAAGATGACGCCCCCAGCGCATTAGAAAATCT
>DAOUQR010000029.1 GCA_030625525.1 Pseudomonadota bacterium
AGATTCAGCTAGAATAGAGATTTCAGCGCTGTCCTCTGAGTCAAAACTCACAGCTGACTGTACGCCGCTAGAATCCGAGAAAAGCTCTTCAAGTTCTCGGTTAAGTTCCGCATTTTCCTCCAATAGATCCAAGGGAAATTCACCGGTTTTTTTCAATTCATCAATAAAAGAATCATGCCCCAGTACAGAATCAAGTTCTGAATGAACCTTTGAATAAATGTCGTCGTTACTCTTCGCTACATTTTTAATTTGTGGCTTATATAATTTTTTTGCTCTTATTAGAAGTTTTTCTGCTTTATTAAAGATCCGATTTGTAGTTGAAAAAGGAGAGGCGTGTCGACCATCTTTTCGAATTAAGATTTTACTGAGTGTGATAAATTTCACCAACGAGTCGACCGGATTAAAATTGGTAGGATCTAACGGTTCGAGTTTATCTACTAAATCTTTGAGAGTTTTAACTTTATCATCATTTTCATCCAAGTCATGGCTGTTTAAATACGCTTTAATATCGCTAATGATTGCAGCTTTATCGACTTCAAAAGAGGTGTCAATGAGCGCACCTAACTTACCTTCTGAACTTTTTCCATACTCTCGAGGTGACAATGTCTTATCTGATGTTTTCCATTTTTCAAATACACGCTCTGAGATTAGCTCGACGCCATCATCATCAGGAGCCGCAAGGATCCAGTCCCCTGCTTGATTTGGATTTTCTCGTATCAAGGTTAAATCATTCGTGATCTTGATCACTAACTTGTCACGACTATGCGACTTATACCACTTTTCTGCGAATACGGATCCTAGATATCCAGTTATAAAACCCGAAGCTTCATAAGCTTTAGATTCAGCTATGTTTTCCGTACTATTTAAATCGAGCGGTATTTTTTTATCAAAACCACTGGTTTTCCAGGCTCGTCGAGACCCCATAAATGCAACGACTTCTTTTAACCTTGCCCAGAGGTTACTTCTAACTCGACAGAAGATTATTTTTGTATTCTTTAATTTTTCTGCTTCTTGCATTTGCTTTGCAGAACGTTTGGTCGGAATCATCCAGTGTGCAAATGTTTCTGGAATGACGACACCCAATGATGGAGATGCGTAGCAAGCTTTCATGACCTGTTGTTTAATCGTTCGAATCGCTTTACTGTTTGACTGTAAATCACCAACACCAGTATAACCTTGCTTATTTGCAAGACGAATAACTAATTTACGCATTTGTGACACTTCTCGCACAATCCCCCCATCAGCGGCAACGACATAATTACCACTTAAATCATTGGGATCAGTCTTCAAAAATTGTAAGGCTTTTTTTATCGCTTCATCTGCAGCAAAAGATTTACCACTACCCGATGAACCCGAGATAATAGCGACGGGTCTCTCTAACCATTTTTCACCGGCGAAATGACTCGATGATGCTATAAAAACGGCATCACGAAACTCACGGCTGTTTGCTTCTTCTTCTAATGCCGCTTGATAAAGCTTAAGACCTTTACCTTTGTTACCTAAAAGATCTTTTATTGCTATAGTCGCATTTTCGGGATCCGTTGCACGCGTATCGACCTCACCAATGTCATAACTGGGAAGATCGATAGTATTCAGATAGTTTAAAAACGCTTGGCGATGATGCTGGGGATCAACCCCCTTTTTAGGAAGGGGGGCACCGTCATACAATTCAGCGCGGCCGCTTTCAGTTAATTCATTTAGGACGTCAGGATCCGCTTTTTTAATACCGTCCTCTTTTACAACCGCGTCTTTTTGTCCATATTGACCCACTTGAGCGTTGATTGATTGAGAAATGAGTGGTGCCAGTTCTTCTTCTGATTCTTCTATTTTTTCTACTTTTTCTACCACTTCAAATCTTTTCAATGCTGTGCTCAATGCCGCTTGAATTTTTGGCTTGCCAGTGAAAGCATTTTCAAATGATTGAAGGATCTCGAGGGATAAATCATTTCGCCCCTCTATCAAATTAGCGAGTTTGAGTTCAATGCCATCATGTTTTGCTATCAATTCATCTTTGAAATTGTTAATGATTCCATCGTAATTTTCAACTTTAGTGAACGTTCTATCGTGATTAAAGAGTGTCATCGATTTCATTACTTTGGAATAGGCTCCCATTACTATTTTAGTGCGGTCGAAAAGACTCATCAATTCCTGTTCAGTAACAGCAACGTCCTCTGATGATTTATCAGAAAGCAACTCTAACAAACTACTCATTTCATCAATGTTTGATTCTTTTAAGAAGCTCTCAATTTCAGCTTCAACAGCGATTTTAACATCAACCTGATCAGCCTTGCTTATCGATAAAAATTGCAATAGAACCAGTTTATCTTGCTTTGTAAATGCATCAGAAAGAGGCGAGTTATAAATAACATCAAGAATCGATTTTTGATCGGCAAGCACATCACTTAAAAAACCAACTGACCTTAGTTTCGTCATTAATTGTTTTTCAGATTCAACATAATGAATATTATCAACATAATAAATATTATCAAAATCAGATAGTTTAAGCCGGCCCTGTTTGTCAACAATCGCAGAGTTTTCACTTAAATGGTGGTGAGCATATCCCAAGCTAAAGAGTTTGATCACTTGCGTAATAAATTGTTTTTGCAAGTCAGCTTGATTCTCTGTAGTTTCAAGCACAGAGGCAAGCGTCGGTCCGGATTCTACAAACTGAAAATGGATATGCTTTTTATCATACGAATAATAAGTCTCTGCCAGGATCCCTAAATCGTGACGTTGTTTTATGCTCTCTTTATTCTTTCTACGAATAGAGCTATTGATATCTCTTACACGTTCGATCGCGCGAACTTGGAATTGCAGATCACTTTCAGAATGTTTGACCGTATAAACGTTCTGACCTTTTATTGTGTAATGCCAAATAAAGTCTTCATAATTCAATTTGGAAATGTCGGCATTCGCTCGACTGGCGGCAAGATTGAGGAGTGAATGTATCGTTGCCCTGCCTGCTGTCTTAAATTTCTGATGGGGAATCAAAATATCTTGGTCAGATAACTTTGTTTCAATATCATTGCTTAATTCACTAGCCTTAACTTGATACTCATGATCTAAATGAGAAGACATCGCTTCTAATTCACTATGTAAGCGATATAAGTCATTCGGTGTTAATTCAATTTTAGCAAGTAATGTTTCAATATCTTTAAGTCTAGCGCTATTTCTTTCCTCTTGTTCAACCGGCAAATAAAGCGCGTTATTAAAGCGGAAATCAAGCATCGGCACGTGATCACGAACGCCCTTTAACCACTGACTATTTTGCAAGGCTGTATGTAATTCACTGGTATCATCCATATCCAAAATACTATCGTTAATCGCATTAACTAAACGCATGGCAACAGCAACATCGCTGTCAGTAACACGACTCAAGAATTTTATAGACCGGTCTTGAACACAGTGGATGCCATTGTGACTAGTTTTAAATGATATCCTAGCTTTTGGATTTTCTTTGATAATATCAATGAATTCTTTAACCCACTGAATTGGTTCGGTCAGATTTAGTGGCTGCGAATGCACGTGATTATCAACTACATCGAGCAATTGTGAACTTGCGTCCATCAGTTTCTGATTTACACCGACATCACCTGGGTTCCCTACGAATTCTTCACTCCGTTTTGTATAGATTTTATGACGTTGCATCAATTGTCGATCAATGTCCAGCATATCAGCCATGGCATACGTTTTGGTATAGTTGGTCTCTCCAATTTTCTCCCTTTCATTTTCACCGCGTTTGAGAAAGGTTAAAGACTTTTTATAAGCCTCTTCTTTACTTAACATCAATGGTGTGAGCGTTGCAATATATTGATGATAATTGGACACACTCCCGTCTGTTAATAATTGCTGTTGCTCCTCTTCGAGTTCTGAAATGAGCTCATCAAACTTTTTATCGCGCGCACTGTGCTCTGGATTTTTTAATTTAGCATACGTCATGTCGGTCAAAGTCCATCCAATATATGGAACACTATCAACCGGATGAGCCTTGATATAATTGCGATATAATGTTGCACTATTATCTTCGGTCTTTACAAATATTTTCAATAGATCATTCAACATCTTCGACTTCTCAGGTAGTTTGTCAAAACTATCTTTGAGTCGTGACACAGCGGTTCCACTCAATGCGGCTGAAATCATCCAAACCAGATTAAAATTATTTTGCTTGATGCCTTGTAACCCCGTCATTAACCAGCGCTCTATAACAAGTGCACGCCGTTCTGCTGTATCTTTACTATCTGCTTTATCTTGGCCATCTGCTTTATCTTGGCTAGGATTAAGAATAGAATTTCGGACATAGCCGGCAAAGGTATTAAAGTGCTCAAATATCCCTTGAAGATTCGAATTCACACCCTCAGCATTATCACCACTAGCATGTCGAATCAATTCTTGTTCTGAAACAGCCTTAAATAATTCCCGATCAACTGACTTAGTTAAATCAACAATATGCGCAATGAACTGAGCGTTAACAACTTTGACTAGCTCTTTGATTTCAGGATGCTTTTTACAATAAGGTGCAAAACCAGGCGTTGTCAGTAACTCGTCGAACGCCAAGCTAGAAAAATTCTCCGGCCCAAGCGCCGCTGTCATCTCATGAAGATTATCAATCACATTCAAGAATTGCGATTGTTGCAAAGGCGCTAAGGCTTTCCCGCCCGCCTGTTTAATAAGCTGGTCATAATGAGTAAATCGCTCAGATGCCGTCAGCTGCCCCCAGTTCTCCGGTAAATCTTTAGCTAAATCAGCTAAATCAGACACTTTCAATAAATCTTTAAACATAACACCCTACTTTTATGAGAAATTATAGTACACTTTCGTGTATTCTGCCTATTATATTAACCGACGAACCTTAAGAAAACCTTTTGTCATCGACACTTATCAGTCATTAATATTACTTTATTATTTTCTATCATAAAATATGATTTTAATTGTCTCAATTTGTATACTGTAAATAAGACTATAAAATTAATAAGGAAACAATAATGGCGGTATGGGTATTTCCAGGGCAAGGATCACAGGCTAAAGGGATGGGTGACGGGCTGTTCGAAGAATTTTCTGAGTTAACGGCTCAAGCTGATTCTATTTTACGGTATTCGATAAAAACACTTTGTCTTGAAGATCCGCGCGATCAATTATCTCAAACGAATTACACGCAGCCCGCTTTATTTGTTGTAAGTGCCTTGGCTTATCATCAACAAATGAATGAAACGGGTCGACAACCGGATTTTGTCGTGGGTCATAGTCTGGGTGAATATAACGCGCTCTATGCCGCGGGTGTTTTCGATTTTGAAACGGGACTTAAGCTCGTTAACAAACGTGGGGAACTCATGTCGCAAGCAAGCGGTGGGGGTATGGCAGCGGTGATTGGTTTATCCGCCGATGCAGTTATTGATGTGTTGCAAACAAATAACCTAGAAGGCATCGATATCGCCAATTATAACAGTGGCAGTCAAATTGTGATTTCAGGATTAAAACAAGATATTGATCAAGCGCAAGCCTCTTTTGAGAAAGCTGGCGCACGATTGTTCATGCCTTTGAAAGTAAGTGGTGCCTTTCATTCTCGCTACATGCAGTCTGCGCACGAAGAGTTTTCAAAATATCTTGAATTATTTTCGTTTAATGCACCAAAAATTCCCGTGATTGCTAACACCACAGCAAAACCCTACACGATCGATACGATTGCTGAAAACTTAGTGAACCAAATTGATCACTCTGTACGGTGGAATGAATCGATCCAAACATTACTTTCCCAAGGCGAAAAAAACTTTAGCGAAATAGGTCCAGGCCGTGTTCTAACCGGCTTAATCAATCGCATCAAACGCGGTCAATAAGACATTTATCCGGCAATGCTCATTAAAGTATTGCCGGGTTCAAAATGAAGGAGTATCCTGGCTCCCTTTTTAGATAATCAAGCTTTTGTAAGAATGGACGTTTCATACACACCTCTTGAAATAGAACAAGACGCCCAAGCCTATTGGGAACGCAATCAAAGTTTCAAAGTCGTTGAAGATTTGAATAAAGAAAAGTTCTATTGTTTATCGATGTTTCCCTACCCCAGTGGCAATTTACACATGGGACACGTGCGTAATTATACGATTGGCGATGTCATTTCTCGTTATCAAATGCTGCAAGGTAAAAATGTATTACAGCCGATTGGTTGGGATGCCTTTGGATTACCCGCTGAAAACGCAGCCATCAAACATAACGTGCATCCCGCTGAATGGACCTATAAAAATATCGATTCCATGCGAGCGCAGTTTAAAAGACTCGGCTATGCCTACGATTGGAAACGTGAATTTGCAACGTGCCAGCCAGAATATTATCGATGGGAACAATGGTTTTTTATCAAGCTCTATGAAAAAGGCTTAGTCTATAAAAAGAAAGCCATGGTGAATTGGGATCCGGTTGATCAAACGGTTTTAGCGAATGAACAAGTGATCGATGGCTGTGGCTGGCGATCAGGCGCACCGATTGAGCGCCGCGAGATCCCGCAGTGGTTTATTAAGATCACCACCTATGCTGATGAATTATTAGAAGATTTAGATAAATTAACCGAATGGCCAGAACAAGTACGCACCATGCAGCGTAACTGGATCGGACGTTCAGAAGGTGTTTCAATTTATTTTGATGTCCCCGATCACAACGAACGTATCAAAGTATTTACGACCCGCGCTGACACCCTGATGGGCGCAACTTACCTCGCAGTTGCTAGCGAACACCCCTTAGCTCAACGCGCCGGCACAGAGAATCCTGCGATACAAGGTTTTATAGCTGAATGTAAGAAAACCCTAGTTGCTGAAGCTGAAATGGCGACCATGGAAAAACGCGGCATGCCCACGGGTTATCATGCCATTCATCCGATCACTGGTGAGCCGGTTCCTATCTGGATTGCAAATTTTGTCTTGATGGAATATGGTGCCGGTGCTGTCATGTCCGTGCCTGGACACGACCAACGCGATTGGGAATTCGCACAAAAATACAGCCTTCCCATTAAACAAGTTATCCAACCCATTGATGACACAGCTTGTGATTTAGATAAAGCCGCTTTTTTAGCTTATGGCCAATTACTTAACTCCGGCCAATTTGACGGTTTAAGCTCCGAGCAAGCCATAACGGCCGTTATAACCTGGCTTAAAGACCATCAAAAAGGTAAGCCCAAAGTCCATTATCGATTACGCGACTGGGGTGTATCAAGACAACGCTATTGGGGCACACCGATCCCAATGATTTTATGTGAAACCTGTGGTGCGGTGCCGGTTCCTGAAAATCAACTGCCCGTTGTTTTACCCGAAGACGTTGAATTTACCGGGGCAAGCAACCCATTACACACACATCCCGATTTCAATGACGTTCCCTGCCCTAAATGCGGCATGGAAGCAAAACGTGAAACAGATACCTTCGACACATTTATGGAATCTTCCTGGTATTACGCACGTTTCGCGAGCTTTAACCAAGACAATGCCATGCTTGACGACCGCGCTAAATATTGGACGCCCGTTGATACCTATGTCGGTGGTATCGAGCATGCGGTCATGCATTTACTCTACGCGCGCTTTTTTCATAAGTTGATGCGCGATGAGGGCTTATTAAATTCAGATGAACCCTTTATTCACATGCTCACTCAAGGCATGGTCTTAAAAGACGGCGCTAAAATGTCTAAATCCAAGGGCAATGTCGTTGATCCCGATACCTTAATCGATAAGTACGGTTCAGATACCGTTCGCTTATTTATGATTTTTGCTTCATCACCTGAGCAATCATTAGAATGGTCTGATGCAGGTGTTGATGGTTGTTTTCGCTATTTAAAACGTCTGTGGCATTTTGCTCAGAATAATAAAGAAGCACTGACACATTTCAATCAAGATCACCTAGACAATAATCATCGCGTCAATAGAGATAACGCCACAGAGACTCAGCACGATTGGCGCCGACAGCTCCATGAAATTTTACAACAAGCTAAATATGATTATCAACGACTACAATTTAATACGGTCGTCTCGGCTTGCATGAAAATATTTAATTTATTAACTGACTTACCTGATGAAAACGATGATTATACGACGGCCCTTAAGCATGAAGGCATGAGTATTTGCCTACGTTTGCTCTACCCAATCACCCCTCACATTTGTCATCATTTATGGCGTGAATGTGATTTTGGTGATGATATATTAAATGCAAAATGGGTCAAAGTTGATAAAAGTGCAATAAAAACTGACGTGGTTGAATACGTAGTGCAAGTCAATGGCAAATTACGTGCACATATCAAAGTTGCAGCAAATGCCGACGAAGAGACCGTTCAAGAAGCGGCGTTGAATGATGAGGCGATCAAGCGTTTTATGGCAGATAAATCACTGCGAAAAGTCATCGTCATTACGCAACGTAAATTGATTAATCTTGTGGTCAGTGACTAATGATGCGTCGTTGGTTGCTCTTTATCTTTA
>DAOUQR010000227.1 GCA_030625525.1 Pseudomonadota bacterium
CTTGAATGCATACGGCAATATTCGTTTCGTGAACTTCATTTTCTTGATGCTGTTGATAAACCGCAATATGTTTTGCTGTCGCTGATGCGATAATGGTTGCAATAGCGGCCAGACATTCTGACAAGCTATCAATATTCAACACGGTTTGAAATTGCCCGGCGTAAGAATACTCGCTGCTGTCTTCAACTAGCGCGGATGATCGCACCGCCACTTTTGGATAGTGTTGTAATAATGCGTTGAGCGCTGAAGTAATTTCTTTGACGAGCGACTGGGGCCACTGATCATAATTTTCAGTCGTCAATGTACTACAAATATCCGCCGGGATCACAAATCCGTCGGGAACATGAAAGTTTTTTTGAAGCAATTGAGCTAACCGGTAGGCCTTTCCCCCCACCCGTGCTTTATGCTTTTTTGTTATTTTTTTTAATTTTAGTATATTAGTTTTTGTCATGAAGTAACCAATCCAAAATGGCCATACGGATTAAAACCCCGTTACGGACTTGTTCTAAAATAACAGATTGTGAACCATCTGCAATCTGACTATCAATTTCCACACCTCGATTCATCGGACCCGGATGCATCACAATCGCATCGGGTTTTGCGCAATCTAATTTGCGTTGATCTAATCCATAATGCTCAAAATATTCGGACGCATTAGGTATTTCCGTTGTTTGCATCCGTTCTTTTTGTACGCGTAATGTAATAACCACATCCACGTCCTGCAAACCCTTAAGCGATTCATGGAAAACGTGCACCGGAAACGATTCTATATCCGTGGGAATGAGTGACGGTGGAGCGATCACTCGAATGTCCTTGCATCCCATTTTATGGAATAAACTAATTTGTGAACGTGCAACGCGCGAATGCGCAAAGTCACCCATAATAGCAATGGAGAGATCGCACACATGACCTTTCTGTTGTCGAATGGTTAATAAATCGAGTAAAGCTTGGGATGGGTGAGCATGAGTACCATCACCCGCGTTAATAATCGAAAGCGAATTATCAACGTTGTCGGCCACGAATGCAGGCAAGCCATTTTCAGCATGACGAATCGTTAACAACTCACAGTCCATCGATTGCAAGGTGTAGACAGTATCCAATAAAGACTCACCTTTTTTTGTTGCGGAGGTGGCCACGTCAATATTAATGACATCTATACCCAAGCGTTTTGCTGCCAACTCAAAGCTCACGCGTGTGCGTGTACTGCTCTCAAAAAACAAATTGATCATCGTGATATCTTGATGTTTTAAAAACGTGCCACTCTCTGCGCGCTCAAGTATGTGATTGACCATTGCCGGCGTTAGTGACGCGATGTCCAGTAAGTGTGTCATTATTCTTTGTTCTCAAACCATTGTTCGACTATTAGTTTAGCAGCAATACTGTCGATTTCTGCTTTTTGTAAGGATTTATAACCGCCTTCTTCAAATACTATTTCGCGCGCCGCTTTTGTAGTCAATCGCTCATCGACAGGTTCAACCGGTAATTTAAATCGACGACGAAGTTGCTTGATAAAACGACGGGCGAGGTGGGTAGTAAATAATTCCGTGCCATCGATCTTAAGTGGCACCCCCACAACTAATAAGTCAGGCCGCCAACGCTTAACGAGTTCATCGACTTGTAGCCAAGTCGGCTCCCCATTTACCGCATCGACTGTATTGAGTGGCTTGGCTGAACCCAACAACGATTCACCAATCGCTGTTCCAATCCGCTTGGTTCCAAAATCAAACCCCATCACTGTCATTGCTTGACTAGGCATGCCCGATCTCATTGCTTAGTGTGTGAATATCAATCCCTATTTCCTTAGCGGCCGCTTCCCAACGCTGGTCAAAAGGCACATCAAACAGAATCTCTTCAGACGCAGATATACTTAACCAAACGTTTTCAATTAATTCCGCTTCTAACTGCTTTGGCCCCCATCCAGCATACCCTAAAGCAATAATAGCGTCTTTAGGTCCCTCGCCCTTTGCAAACGCTTCCAATATATCTTGTGACGTGGTTACCGCTAATGATGCCGATGTCTTCAAACTCGAGCGCCACTGACCGATTGGGCGGTGGATCACAAAACCTCGCTCAGGTTGAATGGGCCCGCCATAGAGTAAGTTCATTTTTCCGACATCTTCGCGAGTCACCTGAATATCCATTTGTGTAAACACTTCAGCAAGTTGCATGCCCATCGGTCGATTAATAATAATGCCAATGGCACCGTCCTTATTATGTTCACAAATGTAAGTCACTGTTCGATGAAAATTAGGATCGCTCAAATTAGGCATTGCGATGAGAAAATGATTTTCCAGATTTGTCACCTGGTTGCTTGCCTGTTTTTTTGATGACGCCATAAATAAGTCCTCGTTGTATCTAAAAGTATAGCTGATACAACTTTGTAATGCTCTATGCTTTAAATTCATATTAAAGTCGTTATACTTCACGAACTTGAGTTTTTAGGAGACTGTTCAAATGACTGACGTGGCTTTGGCACAAACAACAACACATTTAAACCTAACACCCGCTGATTTAATTAACTTAGCTTTACAGCGGTGCGAAGGCATTTTAAGCAGTAACAAAGCTTTAAGCGTCACCACCGGTAACCGAACCGGCCGCAGTCCTAAAGACCGTTTCATTGTGAAAGATGCAAACACTCAAAACACGATCGACTGGGGTGTCGTCAATCTACCCATCGAAGCTGATAAATTTAACCGCTTGTGGGATCGTGCCAAACACTATATTTCTGAACGTGACACTTTCGTGAGTCACTTACGCGTCGGTGCTGATAGCGAACATTTTTTACCCGTTGAAGTGATCACCGAAACAGCTTGGCATAATCTGTTTGCCCAAAATTTATTTATTCGTCCAACTAAACACTTTGCCAATGGCAAAGATGTTTGGACTATCTTGCATACCCCAGGATTCCATACGGTCCCTGAACGCGATGGCGTTAACAGTGATGGTGCCGTATTAATTAATATCAGTGAAAAACGCGTTTTAATTTGCGGCATGCCGTATGCCGGTGAAATGAAAAAAGCGATGTTCTCTATCCTCAATTATTTTTTACCCGAATCCGATGTTTTACCGATGCACTGCGCGGCCAAT
>DAOUQR010000280.1 GCA_030625525.1 Pseudomonadota bacterium
CAAGCGCATCAGCCAGCGCATCTGTTTGCGCTGACTGAGTGCAGTCGATAGGAATTTCGAGATCGAGCACAATGGTTTGATCAATTTCCCTTTCCCAAGCGTAAGCGCCTATTCGGCACGAATATTTTAACCCTTCTAAAGTCAATATGTTCATCACTAGAAATTCCTTAAACGTGTTATTTTAATAGAAATCGACATTCCGTTAACAGTTCGGTCTCTGCAACTTCATGATCAAAATTGTGATAACAGAAAACACAGGGAAAATCACCCAATTCTTCATGGGCGTTTGGAAGCCAATCGCGACAAAGCGGATAGATTGTTTCACCTATGTTATTACGAGAGCCCTTATGCATGGTTATGGCATAACGCCCAGCGGGTAAGTACTTTTCTGTGATCTCACCATCTAGTTTCAAATTTTCTGAGACAATGATACCCAGATCGAATCGAAACTCACAAGCCGGTGTTGTTTTTGGATCATCATAGGCAATCGCAAAAGTCTCGCCTGCTTTGGGTTTAAGCTCAAGTGGTTGCGCTTTGGCCCAGGAAATTAATTTATTAACACTTTCACCAACAAGCTGAGGCTCACCTCGGTGCTCTATCATGGCTAATCGTATTCTGGATATTTCTTTAATATCTACATTCATGTCATGTTTACCTTGTTTTGGCAAAGAGTACGGCGATCGCTCCCAAAAAGACCAACTCAAACCTTCTCTAAACTGACTGGGGCTAAGCCCACAGGTTTTTTTAAAAGCACGGCTAAAGGCCTCATGAGATTCAAAACCCGCATTCATTGCAATGGTTAATATGGATTGATCTTTATCTACAATTAATTGATGTGCTGCACGTTTTAAGCGTAGCCACCGAATGTATTGCTTCAAAGACAATCCCGTAAAAGCTGTAAATAAACGATGAAAATGAAATTTAGAAAAACATGAAACACGACTAAGCTCATCGAGTGATATATTGTCATCAATATGCTCACCAATGTAATCAGTTACTTTTTCAAGTCGTTGCTCGTAGTTCATATTTAATTCTCTTTCACTTCGCTCGTTAATTTACGAGAACAAGGATAACGATTGCCAATGAAAATTGTTTGACCATTCTTGCTAAGTTTTTCCGATATATGGACTCTTCATAATGGCCCTATAATAGGCCCTTAATCAGATATATGTAAGCCAAAAGCTTAATTTAAGGCTATTGTAAAAGGAAGGTATTGCGTCGCATAACACAGTATGAGATTTGAAGTGTTTTCTCATATCATAATGGGAGGGGGTGCTGTCGTATCAAAAAAGCTGTAGTTGATCTAGCATCCAAATCTATTTCGTACTATACTAGTCCTAGATAAAATAGGTATTACGATGTTACGCATTAGCAAACTTGCAGATTATGGCACAGTCGTGATGGTGTGTTTGGCCATTCATGACAATGAGCTACTCAACGCCAAATTTATTGCAGAACAAATCCAACTAGCTGCGCCGACCGTGAGTAAATTATTAAAACTCTTGGCGGCAGCGGGTTTATTGCAGTCGATTCGGGGTGCGAAAGGCGGGTATCGATTGAGTCGGCCGGCAACGGCTATTTCGGTTGCTGATATTATTACAGCCGTTGAAGGTAAATCGGGTTTGACTGAATGTAGTTTAACAAGCGGTGATTGTAATTTAGAGCCGGTTTGTAATATTCGCCATAATTGGCAGAAAATTAGCTCTGCTATTTATACGGCGCTAGACAGTGTCACCTTGGCAGAATTAGCAAAACCTAAAATAACGACGGCAGCCGTAGATGTATCCGCAATTAAGTGTATTTTCAACCAGCCTACTAAATAGATGTTGTAGAGAGAAAGACTAATGAGCGACCAACAATCTGAATTAGATGCGATTATAAACCAGGAATATAAACATGGTTTTGTGACCGATATCGAAGTCGAAAGTTTTCCGCCGGGTTTGAATGAAGATGTGATCCGAAAAATTTCAAAGATTAAAGGTGAGCCTGAGTTCATGTTGGAATGGCGACTCAAGGCTTATCGTCATTGGTTAACGATGACCGAACCTAAATGGGCTAGCGTTCATTATCCAAAAATTGATTTTCAAGATATTTCATATTATTCCGCGCCAAAACTCGATAAAGATAAACCTCAAAGTTTGGATGAAGTGGATCCAGAATTATTACGCACTTATGAAAAACTTGGGATCCCTTTAAAAGAGCAAGAGTTGTTAGCCGGTGTAGCGGTAGACGCGGTTTTTGATAGCATTTCAGTCGCGACGACATTTAAAGATAAATTAGCTGAGATCGGCGTTATATTTTGCTCGTTTTCAGAAGCAGTTCGAGAGCATCCCGAACTCGTGAAAAAATATTTAGGCACAGTCGTTCCTTACAAAGATAATTATTATGCGACACTGAATACAGCAGTCTTTAGTGATGGTTCGTTTGTGTATATTCCAAAGGGGGTGCGATGCCCGATGGAATTATCAACGTATTTTCGAATTAATGCGGCATCGACGGGGCAATTCGAGC
>DAOUQR010000165.1 GCA_030625525.1 Pseudomonadota bacterium
TAAAATTTCTTAAAGAAGAAGAAGCGGCTAAGTTGATCAACGAAGATGAAATAAAAATGCAAGCGATGGAAAGTGTTGAGCAACACGGCATTGTATTCCTCGATGAAATTGATAAAGTGGCGCGTCGTTCAGAAAGTACCAGCGGGGCTGATGTTTCACGTGAAGGCGTGCAGCGTGATTTACTGCCATTAGTTGAAGGTAGTACGGTCTCTACAAAATACGGCATGATTAAAACCGACCATATTTTATTTATTACATCCGGTGCTTTTCATGCATCCAAACCCTCGGATTTAATTGCGGAATTACAAGGCCGTCTGCCGATACGAGTTGAGCTCAGTGCATTGACGTCAGATGATTTCGTTAGAATTTTAACGGAACCGGATTATTCCCTCACCGAACAATATACGGCAATGATGGCAACCGAGGGATTAAAACTTAGCTTTAAAGCCAACGGTATACGTCGAATTGCTGAAGTGGCTTGGCAAGTGAATGAAAGAACTGAAAACATTGGCGCAAGACGTTTATACACAGTGATGGAACGGTTACTCGAGGTGATTTCATTTGAAGCTACGGATCGCGAAGGCGATAAAGTCGTGGTTGATAAAAAATACGTCGACGATCATTTGGGAGCGTTACTCGAAGACGAAGATTTAACCCGTTATATATTGTAGATCAGTATGGATGTCTCAATTATCCCAACGGATATTAAATTATTGCAAAAACAACGCGTATTGATTTTGACGTATGCGAATGGTGAGCGATGTGAACTATCCTGCCATCAGCTGCGAGAAAATACGCCTTCAGCAGATAAGTCACAGACGTTTCCCGATGATGTGAATATTATTGCTATTGAACCCGTCGGGCAGTATGCGATAAAATTAATTTTTGATGACGGCCATCAAACAGGCATTTATCGCTGGGAATTTTTAAAATCATTAGGTAGTTAGTTGTTATGATGGATGATGGTAAGGATGTGCGATGGGCTCGCGGCGCGGTATGTAATCCGATTAATGGTGGACTCGTTTTCAGTAACAGTGATGGATTGGTAGAAATTGTAATTTTCAATTATTATCAGGCAAGAAAGGATCTGCCGGAATGGCCCATAGATTTGGATGCTGAACGTCAATATAATGAAGGAGAATTAAGTTTTTCACGAAATATTTTACCAAGCCTAGAGTCGTTACCTTATTTTGCTGCCGCAGACATTCTTAATTCTATTGCCACGTTTACAGATAATCATAATGCAAAACGCGTCAGTTCCAGCGACGTTTTTCATTACTACGATAATTTTTTGCTTGACTGGAGTGACGAAAGTCCGAACTTCTACATAAAGCATCAGAATACCTCAAATCCCAAAAAAGAAATTAAAATGATTATGGCTCACCTACCTAAGGTGAAACATAAGATAAAGAACTCTAAAAATGGTCTGATTATACCTTACAAAGATAAGCACTTATTAGAGCAGGTTCCGTATCGATATGTCGTTCGTTATCTCAACGCTGCACGTATCCAATGGGCACTCGAGCATGAAGACGTGTGGGAGCTTGCAAATAAACGTCATTCGAATACTTCGAACTTAACAAAGTCTCGAAGAGGCCTTTTTCGATCACCCGGACGAGGCAATAATCAGTCGATACAGCAAATCAGCAAAACCTTAGTCAAAAATGCAGACGTCGCAGACAACACGCCACTTCTAGAGAGTGATGACCACGCAAAGTCAGGGTGTTGCTGTTTTAAATAACGATCTATATTCTTTTCAAATTGAGAATTGCTGTGAATTTATTTGCGACATTGCGCGGTTTTGTTTATGGTGCGGTAACGGCATCAGGTGTTATAAGCTTAGTATGGTATTGTTTTCGATAACATTAAAGGAGATAAGGTTATGGGATTTGCAGGCATGAGTCCTTGGTCATTATTATTGATCTTGGCGATTGTAGTTGTCATATTTGGAACGAAACGATTAACGAGCGCAGGTAAAGATATTGGCAGTGCGGTTAAAAGTTTTCGTGAAGGTTTAGACGGATCCAATACAGATAAAGAAAAGAGAGACTGATGGGGATCACTGAAATTGTTGTGATTTTGATTGTGGCTGTTGTTGTGTTTGGCCCTGAACAATTGCCAACTTTAGTAAAACGGATCACCGGTTTATTACGTCGTTTTCATGCCGTGAAATCAGAGGTGAGCCAACAACTCGATCAAGCCATGCTGGGTGAACAATTAAAAGATAATGAAGAAAAAGCCGCGACGGCTGACGAAAAGTATGCGAGCAAGGTCTCATGACGGAACATGTTTTATTTGATCATCTTTCTGAGTTTCGCAAACGGTTGATACAAAGTCTATTATTTGTTTCGCTTGTTTTTGCCGTATTGTTTATTTTCACCGATCAAGTTTTTAGTGTGTTAGCCAAACCTTTGTTGCAGGAATTGGCTACCGGTGAGCAGCTCATCGCAACCGATGTTACCGCCCCAGTTTTTATGCCGCTGAAACTAGACTTAGTTGTTGCTATTTTTATTAGTATACCTTTCTTGCTCTTTCAACTGTGGTCGTTTATCGCTCCTGCACTGTATAAAACGGAGCGAAAGTTTGCGGTTTTTATTGTCTTTACGAGTACGTTGCTTTTTTATTTAGGTGCCTCGTTTGCATATTTTGCAGTGTTCCCGCTTATTTTTAAATTCTTTGCTAATATGACCCCAACGGGCGTGGCATTTATGCCTGACATTAATCAATATTTAGATTTTTGCTTAAAAATGTTTTTGGCGTTTGGCATTGCATTTGAAGTGCCTGTATTGACGGTGTTGCTGGTAAAATCCGGTGCTACATCAATCGAAAAATTAAAGTCTTGGCGGCCTTATATTATTGTGGGTGCTTTTATTATCGGAATGTTTTTGACACCGCCCGATGTCCTTTCTCAAGTGTTACTGGCGGTGCCCATTTGTATTTTATTTGAAGTTGGCTTAATACTGGCAAAGATTTATAAATAATCGTGTTGCTTCATCCATTCGCTATCAACAAATTTTGTTAAATAATTTCGAATGGAGTCAGGCAAGATCACCAAGCATTTTTCACCTGCTTTTAATCGTGAGGCAATTTGCAGCGCTCCCCACACGGCTGAACCGCTGGAACCACCGACGAGTAAACCTTCTTCACGAATTAAACGGCGCGCCGTTAAGAATGAATTTTTGTCGTTGATTTTGACATACTCATCAATCAAATTATTGTCGAGCACATCGGGGAAAAAATCATAACCGATCCCTTCAACATCATAGGATTTAACTTCATCGCCACCGCCTAAAATAGAACCGATGGGGTCAATACCGATAATCTGAATGTCTGGATTATATTCTTTTAAGCGTTTTGCAATACCCGTGACTGTACCACCCGTACCCACGCCCATCACAACCATGTTGACATCCGGTAAATCATTAATGATTTCCTGTGCCGTATTTTCATAATGGGCACCTGGATTAGCGGGGTTAGAATATTGATCCAAAATATGGGAATTCGGAATTTCTTCATTTAATCGCTTGGCTAAAGAAATGTGACTGTCGGGTGCATCCCACGCCGCTTCCGTTGGCGTGCGATAAATTTTAGCACCGAGCGCTTCGAGAACGACTTGCTTTTCATGACTCATTTTTTCAGGCATGGTGATCACGACATTGTAACCTTTGACCGCACCAGCCAACGCGATCCCGATACCGGTATTACCCGATGTTGGCTCAATTAATGTATCACCCGGTTTGATTTTTCCTGCTTTTTCAGCGGCTTCAAGCATTTGGACCCCAATGCGATCTTTGACGGAACCGCCAGGATTCATGAATTCGCATTTTACAAACATATCACAAGGTAAGTCAGCGCCCACACGATGGAGTTTTACAATGGGTGTATTCCCGATGGCTTGGCAAATGTTGTCGTATAACAT
>DAOUQR010000049.1 GCA_030625525.1 Pseudomonadota bacterium
TATCACTTCGGTATCTGCGGACGGGATATATTGTTTAGTTTTTTCGAAAATAATATCTTCACATTCTTCACGCGCAATATCTTCCGGTAATTCAAGATGAACAGCCCCTGGGCGTTCTTCTTCTGCAATACGAAACGCTTCACGTACTGACGAGGCAATCTTACGCGCATCCACCAATTGTTTCGTTAGTTTAGTTAATGGACGCATCATTTCTACGACATCAACAATTTGAAAACGGCCTTGTTTGCTTTGACGAATGGGCTTTTGGCCTGTGATCATCAACATGGGCATCGCCCCCAATTGCGCATAGGCTGCGGCGGTCACCAGATTGGTTGCACCTGGCCCGAGTGTTGATAAGCACACACCGGTTTTTCCGGTTAAACGCCCGTAAGTTGCAGCCATAAAGCCTGCACCTTGTTCATGGCGCGTCACGATTAATTCAATAGAGGATTTTCGAACGGATTCAATGACATCTAAATTTTCTTCACCGGGTACGGCGAAAAGATATTCCACACCTTCATTTTCTAAGGCTTTAACAAATATATCGGAGGCTTTCATTATTAAATGTCCCTATTTTCGATAAACGCTTCCAGTCGGGCGGCTAACATAGCAAATTTTAGTAGCCACTGACAGAACAGATTTAAGTCATCATACAATTGCTGCCTCAATCAGCTCATTGACTCAAAAGCCTACAACTCCAAACATTCAGTCTCAGACACCGAAAGAATGGATTTTTAATTTATTGCTGATGCTCACCTCCAAGAATTAGCTTTTCTTGATCCTTGGAGGTCAAAGGTCTCGACATTATACCTCCAAGAATTACAATTTATCGATCTTTGGAGGTGGCTTACGTGATTAATATTGAAATACCTTTTGTGGGTAGAGAAAATGAATTGGCTGAACTTGAAGCTTTACTTAATAAACCGACGGCTAGTCTCGTTGTTATTAAGGGCCATCGACGAGTTGGAAAAAGTCGATTAGTAGAAAAATTTGCTGAAAACCGATTATTCTATGAACTTACTGGTTTAAGTCCAGATAGAAAAATTTAAAATACTCGCTATTACCGGTGGGATACCCCGCTATCTTGAAGAAATCCAGCCACATTTCTCAGCCGAAGAGAATATTAAACGTTTGTGCTTTCAGCCAAATGGCATTCTAGTTCAGGAGTTTGGAGATATTTTTACGGATATATTCTCTACTCGTCACGAAAGCTATAAGAAAATTGTCAAAGTGTTGGTCAGTAGTTTCGCTACCCAAGAGGAGATCCATCAAAGAACAGGTATCGCGCGTGGTGGCTATTTAACGGAATGTGTTGAGGATCTAATAGTGGCAGGTATTATCAGTCGCCATTACACTTGGGGAATCAAAACTGCCAAAGAATCTCATTTAAGCCAGTTCCGTCTTCGTGATAACTATATTCGATTTTATTTGAAATACATTGAAAAAAACCTTGGTAAAATTGATGCGGGGCACTTTAGTGATATCGACTTAAATTCTTTACCTGGCTGGCAAAGCATCATGGGTCTTCAGTTTGAAAATCTAGTCCTCAATAATCGAAAACATATCATTGATATACTTAATATTAAGCCAAGTCATATTACTGCCGATAACCCTTACTTCCAACGTAAAACCAAAGCGATGCCGGGTTGCCAGATTGACTACATGATTCAGACGAAAGAAAATGTTTTATATATTTTCGAGATTAAATTTTCCAAAAATGAAATCCGCACGGCGGTCATTGAGCAGGTGCAAGAAAAAATAAAGCGGCTTAGCTATCCCAAGGGTTATGCGATTTTGCCTGTATTGATCCACATCAATGGAGTCAGTCAATCGATTGCAGATAGTGATTTCTTTTATCAAATCATAGATTTTAGTCAATTGCTTAGCGATTAGATTACTTGTAGTTGTTCTTTACCTTCTGTTCGCGATTTTTCTTTTATATTTTTTTCTTGTTCATTCATTCGTTGTGGTTGGGAAGCTGCTGACAGAACAGATTTAAATCATCATACAATTACTGCCTCAATCAGCTCAGTGACTCAAGAGCCTACAACTCCAAACATTCTGTGTCTGACATGATGGTCCTTAGCAAGCAAACGAGAAAAACTAAAACTTGATCTCGCTAAATCATTATCGGTGGGAAAAGCATTGTCGTGGACTTTTTCAGTTGCCTGTGGCCTCTTGAATTAAGAATTAGCTACAGACACCATTGGCACCGTCCGTAAAACCAATTAAAGCTCTAAGGCGTTTCTTCTATTCTGCACTTAGGCAACATCACCTCGCTTGACTTCCTGCTTGATCTGTTTGCCATCACTTTGCTCGGCTATTTTCAAATCATACGTTGTTTGCAAATTCAACCAAAAATCAGGACTCGTATCGAAAAACCGAGCCAAGCGAAGTGCCGTATTTGCAGTTATCGCGCGCTTACCTTTTAAAATCGCAGTAACACGATTAGGGGGAACATGTAATTTTGCAGAAAAACGGTTTGCTGAATAGCCCAAAGCATCCATTTCCTCTTGTAAAATTTCACCAGGATGTATCGCTCTCATTTTATTACCCATAACAACTCCTAACGATGATAGTCAACGATCTCAACCTCATGCGGCATATTCTCGAACCAACGAAAACAGATTCGCCACTGTTTATTGATCCTAATGCTATATTGGCCTTTCCGGTCTCCCTTGAGGGCTTCAAAACGGTTACTAGGTAAATTCATTAGATCTTTTAACGATGTTGCACTATCTAAAACCTGTATGCGCCTTTCAGCTTGTTTAACAAATAATTGCCATTGCTTTACCGTTTTGCCCTCATACAAGGCCTTTGTTTTTTTATCTTTAAAATTAGCAATCATCTGTTAGAGAATAGCAGCCTTTACGCGTTACGTCAAATGTACTTTCAAATTTTGGATGCTGCGTCAAACGACCTTATGACAAGCATCAACAACACTAAATCGCATTTTCAATGCTCTGATTTTGTCGCTGTTAACATTGCCAATCCCGCCTCTTCTGCTTTTTCCAGATCGAAATTCTTGCTCATTTCTGTAGGCATATTTTAATAATCGGTGATCGACATCACTGGAATACGCAGGGAGATTTGCACGCCAACATCTCTTAAACTAACTTTTCGCACACCACAGGGAATTTCTTTGAGTAAAAGCTGGGTGATTAGGCGGATGCTGAGATCATTTATGTATGGATTGTGGGTTAGTTTTAGTGAGTAATGTTGGGGCAGTTATTCTTAGCGTTGAAGTTCATTCGTTGTGGTTGAGTAGCTGTATCGGTATCTGTGCGTGTCCAAAATCCTGAACAAATCAATGTTTCGATTGAGGTGTTATCTGAGGGCTGACGGATAATTATATCGAAATATTTTTGGGCCTTAGGATAGGTATTCGATAGTTCTTCAAAAATACTTTTGAGCTGTTCAGGTTTTTTTGTTGTATAAATGACATGCAAACAAGTTATTATATCAAAGGGAGTTTTAGGTGAAAACTCAATTAATTTGTGCAGTTGTGGCAACTCAATTAGGTTGACGGGGACGCCACTTAATAATTTACATAAACTTACTAGATTTTTTTTAATAGCTGCTTGAGCAGAATTCTGATCCAGAAGGCCCTTTTCTGGCATTAAATCACGCGGAATTGTGAGCGATATGTTAACCTGTTGTGCGTGTTTTCCCAATTCTGGCAATACTGCTACCCACTCAGACATCATGGACACGGCATGTAAACAAGCATAATTAATTTGTTTTTTGTTATTCAATCTATCGTTTTCTTTGATGCTTGAAACAACCGATAGTAGTTTAGGTCTTACATCCATATCTTTTGCGTAAATCAATTTTTGTTGGGAAAAGCAAAGTTCAAAATCCCCATACGCATAAAAAAGAATGCCGTCATCTGACAAACATTTTTGCAGAGAGATTACGGCATTTAGCGCATTCTTTTCTAGCAGACAGACAAAATCAAGAGCGCAAGCGATATCAATGGGCAGATTGACATTTTCCTTAAAGTAATCATGCGTGTTAGAGTAATGATTGATTTCTATTGTGCTGGAAGGCAGGGCTAATTCCAACATTCTTTTAAATTGCTCTAGTGCTTTTGGCTTTGTTTTTTCATCGACCAAACTAATTTTAAATTGGCAATATCCTTTTATCATTAGCTTATTAAGAATAATTAAATCCTGTAGCAATCCGCCACATCCCAAGCTCAAATAATGCAATTGAATGGACTTGTCAGTGAATCGCTTTTCGATCTGATTTACCAAATACTTCTCAATATTTTGGCGACGCTGATTTTTGGTGCGATCAAATGCTAAAGATGAGTTAACACAACCGCACTCGCTAAGATGCGGCATCAATTTATTTTCGATATGAAACCCCGTATTGAAACGATAAATTAATCGGTCAATATTTTCTGAGAAACACTTTAGAAAATCTCTACCAATAAGCTTTTGATTCGTTGTGTTCACATGATTTTGGTAGAATTGATGACTCTCGAAATAACTAACGATTTTTGTTTTAAATGCAACATCAGCATCACTGGTGTTCTTTAGAGGGTTTATGATAGCTTGATGGAATTTGACAAAATCACTACTGGATCTTAAATCTTTAATAGTTGAAAACATGCTGCATTTCAGCCCATGCCGAAACCAATGTTCATAAGCTTCTTTATCAGAAACATCCGGCAAATCAAAAAGTCCTGAATAAATATTATCTGAAATATAGTTTGAAAGATTCATCCTCGCATTATTTTCTTGAGGATTAGCTGGTTTTATTTCGTATAATTCATTTTTTTTATTACGAACCAGATCATTGCAACCACTAAAATCCCTAGAACCGAACGCGATTAAATAGTTAATTATTCTAACCATCTTTTCTCGTTCACTTTGCTCGTCAATATGATTCAAAGCGATATTGACGGCATGATTCAGAAGAGAATAATCTTGAATTTTTGTATCAAGCTTGTTGCGTTCCAGTGGTGAAAGACCCAGTAATTTTTGTAATAACAGCTCATCATTATGAGCAGCAACCAGATCACACAGCTCTGTTAATTTTTCATTGAATTTTAATGCGATTTTTCCTTCAACATTGAGGACATTTTACGGGAACTATTCATCGGTAAACTTCTCTTTATTACATTATGTTACAGCTAGTTTGAGACCCACTCGTCAATCCGTCTTCATCAAAATCAATTTTTGATTGAACTATCATTTTGTTATTTGAATTCGACTGTGCAGGTTTTACATCAATATCAAAAGTTTCTTTTAGTAAAGTGTCAATTTTACTCACTAGACCATAGGTAGGAAGATTGGATGACATCATAAATATAAATCCTTAAGAATGTAATATTGATTGCTAATCTATTTTTCCATACTAACCTTAACGGATTATTAAGAATGTTTATTTAGTCGGTAGCACCCCTTCAAAAACCGTTTTAGCCGGGCCCGTTAAATAGGCAGGATGGGTTTCATCGACCCATGTTATTTCGCAGGTGCCTCCGGGAAGCTCAATATTCAAGGCACTGTCATAATTAAAATAACACATCGCAATGACACCCGCGGCAACAGCACCACTACCGCACGCTAAGGTTTCGCCAACACCGCGTTCATACACTCGCAGCTTTATGTGGGTATCATCAATGCGCTGCATTAAACCAACATTAACGCCATTGAGAAAAGGGTGGAGTTGTTGCAATGCGGTGGCTATTTCAGCTAACGGTTGCGCGCCCACATCATCAACGAAGGCAACCGCATGTGGATTGCCAATCCAAGCCGTGTGAAAATTTAAATTGTTTAAGCTTAAAGGATCCGTGCGTGTATCCGGGATATCGGCGTGGTTGAATTGCATCACCCCCATATCTACTTTGACCCATTCATCTTGTAATATTTGCGCTGACAACAGACCTGTTGCTGTTTTGAATAGAATAGGATTTTTTTGAGTGAGCTTGTGTTGATGACAATACCAGGCAACACATCTAGCGCCATTTCCGCATTGGCCCACCTCTGCTCCATCAGCATTAAAGATGCGATAGGTAAAATCAGTGTCAGGATCCGCACTGGCTTCGAGCACTAAGCACTGATCGAAACCGATACCGCGATGGCGATCACTAAGATGCTGTATCTGTTGAGGCGTCAACGTGAACGGCTGCTCAATGGCGTTAATAACAATAAAGTCATTGCCTAAGCCATGCATTTTGGTGAAATTCAGTTGCGTCATTCGTGAATATCCCTTGTTAAAAATCAAACACGACTGCTATTTTCGACACCGTGTCGAGCTTGGTTGTATTTTTAGTTTCAGGCGGAATCTTTGTATCATAGTCCATCGTATACGATAATTCTAAGCCTAGGCGTTTTGAAATTTTGGTTCTCAATGCAGAGACTGATTTGATATGCGTGTTACGTTGTCCCGCATCAATTTTGATTTTTTGTTTAAAGCTGGCTGACTCACTGAGCTTGCGCTTATAAAGAGCCATCGTGCTTACGATAAATTCATTTTGAAATTTACGTGAACCGGATATACGACTATGGCTACTACCCGGACCGACCTCAAGAATGAAACGCGTTTTATCATCACGGTATAAAATACGTCCATAACCAACGGCACTTCTAATGACAAAATCATACGCACCAAATCGATCATAGGCCACTTCGGTTTTCGCAAATAAGTATGAATCGTCCGAGATAATGCGACGTAACTCAGCATTGAAATCTATTTTTTCCGTATTCGTTGCTTTGTTGGATGAATCTAACTGCCCTTCAATACTGCTTGTATTATCCCATTGAGATGTCTGGTATTTAATACCGATTTTCCCATTGATATTTTGGGAACTATTATTACCCGTATTGACCACCGCACCCGCTTGCAGACTACCTTTCCAAGGTGGATTGAGTGGTTCTAGCTTTTTTTCGTGAGCAAAGGTAGCGAGTGAAACCAACAACAAAATCGTTACAACACCGTGCTTCATGAAAGTATTTCTTCTAGTTTATATAAATCTTCATAGGATTCGCGTCGACCAATGATATGGACATTTACATCATCAACCATCACCTCGGCAACGCGAGGTCGGCTATTGTAATTGGAGCTCATTGAAAAGCCATACGCCCCAGCGGATCGAATCGCAACTAAATCACCGGGAGCAATAGAAAGGGTGCGATCTCTGCCAAAACAATCAGCCGTTTCACAAACCGGCCCCACCACATCATAATCTCGTTCGAGGTGTGCTGCGTTTTGTTGCACAGGCCAGATTGCTTGCCATGCTTGATACAATGCTGGGCGCAGTAAATCATTCATCCCAGCATCGATAACGGCGAAATGCTTGCCACAGTTTTCTTTA
>DAOUQR010000020.1 GCA_030625525.1 Pseudomonadota bacterium
TTCTTAACGCACTTCACATTCAACCGGATCAAGTTATTTTTGACAATCCATTTTTCCAACGAAAAACAGCACGACAACCTGGGTGTCAGGTAGATTATATGATTCAGACTAAACAAGATACGGTCTATATTTGTGAAATAAAATTTAATAGAAAGCCGATAGATAAACGTGTGATTGATGATGTTAAAGAAAAAATACAGCGTATCAAATTACCTAAATATATTTCTCGTCGACCTGTACTGATCCATGTGAACGGTGTGCAAGATGATGTTTTGGATAGTGGCTACTTTGCACATATTGTGGATTTTAGTACGTTGGTTGGGAGTGAGTAAGCGGAAGCACGCGAAAGTTCTTTTATTTAAAAAGGGTGGGTAACGGTTATCACTTTTAATTGCATCCGTAGAATTGGTTCGGATCGTATTCAGAGTTATTGTTATTGTTATTATTGTCATTGCGATTGCGATTGTCGTCGTCAATGATAATCTCTTCTAGTTCGTATTCATCCAATAGTGGTCGTTGTTCATCGTCACTTGTATAAGGGGAAGTGTCATTGAGTAGTTGGGATATATCTGTATAAGTGTCGCCACAAGCACTTGGTCTTTGAGAAACGGGTGCCTCTTCAGCTGTCTCTTGACGAGTAAATATATTCCTTAACCCAGTTTTGATAGACGGCCATATACCCTCGTTATTTTTCTTGGTAAGGGTGAGTGATAAGCCTTCATTAGAATAAGCACTGGCGAGTTTTTTGGTATCACTAATGTTTTTGAGAGATTGAATTTCTTCATCGTATTGTTCTATCAGATCATTGAGCATGTCATGGAATATATCGATATCACACTCATCATTTTTTAATTTTTCTAATAAGTCTTGATATGCCGCAGTAATAACATCAGAAGTTTGTTCAGCCTGTATTGTTTCTAAAAAGGCGTTAAGTTTTGCTTCGATTTCAGGCCAATCATTTAATTCATGTGACTTCTTAGCGCGAAGTGGGCTTACCTTGTTGATTAAAAGATAGCCTAAAAAACAGAGGGCTGCACTGCCAATCAGTCCCACCATGGCACCTATACAACCCGCAACCATAGTGAGTAGTATTGGTACTACCACGGAGTATGATAAGTAAGCTTGTACTGGGCCTAGAAGAAATAAAGTAGCGACTGAAATTGAAGATGCGATAGCTGTTACGGTTATAACTGTGTAAATTTTTTCTTCACGTTTAGCCTCGCGGGTTGTTGTAGTGTGCTTTCCAAGTCTATCAATAATCTTATTCAAAAATACGTTACGATCAGTCAGGTTTTTGATTTGTTCATGCAAAGGAACAACAGGGTTTTCGATCAAATCATCCGCTTTACTGAGCACTTCTTCAGTAAAGCGATGCTTGTTTTTTTGGATCACGTTGTATGCAAGAGCCTGGAGTGACAGTACATGATGACGTTTCAACCATTCTATGGCATCTTGATTGTGAAGTTGATCCTTCGTCATGACTAAAAGGTTCTCTACGAGCACACCTGTTGTTATTGGCATGCCTTCTTGAATCGTAAAAACACCATCTTTAAGGCGATCTTTATATTGCCTTATGGGTTTGTTTTCCACAGTCGCACCAATAAGTAAGGTATTTTCTGTCACGAATCTGGAAAGATATTCAATATCTGACGCATTAAAATTTTGAAACAGTGCGGCATGATAAGTGTTGAGAAGTAAGCGTGTCATTTCATCATTCTGATGCATAATCGCTAATATTAATGGTGTGTTATTATCTGCATCTAAGGTAAAGATATTTGCACCCTTTTCAACTAACAGGGGAATTAATTTAGCGTTACCATTGGTTGCAGCAAAATGCATCGGTCTCTGCTTGGACTCCTTATTTTTTTTATTGGGCTCTGATCCCCTAGCTAATAATAAAGAGGTTATTTCGAGGTCCCCTTTCTCACAACTACGCGATAACAATGAATAACCATCTTGATCTCTAAGATTAATATCCCAGTTCTCTGTGGTGATATGATCTTGGAATTTCTTTAGCGATTCATCACTTAGTTCAAGTAAAGGTTGAAACTGTTCGAAATTACAGTTACGAATAGCCCGGGAAAGACAATTTATCCAATCTTGATTATTATGAATGAGATGGCGAATGATCTCGTTTACAGCAAGGTCGACATTGTTTTCTAGCGCGTTCGTAAATATGCTCAAGACATCATCACTAGACAAATCTAGCTTAGAAATTTTTCCAATAAAAAATTGTATTGATTTCTCGTCAGCTCTATCAGTTTTTATTGTCTGAATGAACGCAGTGACCATAGAGTCTTGATACATCTTTATACCTCAAAAACACTCGTAGCTAGTGCTCTGTCAAACTTAAGTGTGCGAATAGTATCATACCTACCGGGCTTTGGTCAAACAATAGTCAGTAAACACGCGCTACGTCCTTGAAAATTGACATATGTAGGTTTACAAGGGTGAAAATGTTTGCCGTAATTACCCTTGAAAAATAGCATATGTCAATTTTCAAGGGAGAAAGCGATTGTGAGTCTGGCAACATTTGTTGGTAGAGTGCATGAACTCGATGAATTGAGACTGCTTAGTCAAAAAGCTACGGCTAGCTTAGCTGTTGTTTTCGGACGCCGATGGGTTGGTAAAAGTCGATTGCTTGATTATTTTGGCGAACATATCGAGCACAATTATTATCGCTTTTCAGGGTTAGTGCCAACTAAACAGACCACAGCGCAGGCGCAGCGGGATGAGTTTAGCATTCAACTCAGTGAGAAACTTAAGCTGCTATCTGTTACAGGTGGAACATGTTGTGTGTGTGGATGATTTTGATCGATGATGGGTATATAAAAGTATACCGAAGCAAATTAAAAACAGAGACTTCCAACTTTAATCTACACGTGGGAAAGATGTTCCCGATGATTGGCTTTACCCAGATTACGGTGCGGGCAAGGCACATATCTGTCACCAAATCGTGAAAAGCTGAGTTTGGTGACAGATGCGTGCCTCAAAGAATTTGTCACCAAATCTTGAAAAAATAGATTTGGTGACGATAACAGTGATGAGGTGAGTGTTGTGACCAAAACTGAATTATTCTATCGAAGATCGAGAGAACTTGCGATTTTGAATAATCTTCGCACCAAACGTAGCGCAAATTTAGTTGTTATTCGTGGCCGTCGTTGGGTTGTCAAATTGATTACCTTATTCAAACCAAATATAACTCATTGCATCTATGTGAAATTAAGTTTTCAAAAAAACCTATCGATTCTAAAGTGATTCAGCAAGAGCAGAAAAAAATTGAAGTATTAAAGCTAGCTAAGCAATTTTCAGTTTGGCCTGTGCTTACTCACGTGAAGGGTGTCACGGATTCAGTTGTTGATAGTGGCTACTTTGCACATATTGTGGATTTTAGTACGTTGTTTGAGAGTGAGTAAGACAAGATCTTGACAAACGTATCTACATTGTATATACTTTGGTTAGTCATTGTAATTAGAAGGAGTTCATCTGATGAGAGTTCAATCTACCATTCAAAAATGGGGCAATAGTTTAGCGTTACGTTTGAGTGGGCCAATTAAAACTATTCCCCACTTTGAGGTAAACATGGCCGTTGATATCGATATTGAAGAAGATGGTATTAAAGTTTATCCTGCTAAAACCAGAGTGAAACGCTTACCTTATAGCGAAAAAGATCTGCTCAAAGGCTTGAATGCTGAAACAGCACATGCTGAAGTATTGGCTAACCTAAGCGAAAAAGAAATCGGTGAATAAAACAAATGAACAAAAAAACGTATATACCGGATCGGAATCATATTATTTGGTTGGATTTTGATCCTAAAAAAGGCAAAGAAATTGGAAAATACCGTCCCACCTTGGTGTTATCCTCGAAAGAATATTGCAAAAAAACAGGCTTATTGATTTGCTGCCCAATTAGTACAAGTATCAGAGGGCACCAAACCGAGGTGCCTATTGGCAATCTAGATCAACCATCCGTCGTTGCTGCCAGCATCATTCAGACACTTTCATGGAAAGATCGAAAAGCAAAATTTATAAAAGAAGCCCAAAAAGACGTAATGCCTGAAGTCTTATACCGGATCCTTCCATTGATTGGTGCAGAGGCATGCCTGTAGGCAGCAATTCTCAATTTACCACCGCACGTCCATCTTTGGCCAATCTTGGACGATTTTTCATTTAAAAAGTGCTCATGTTCTAATGTACACTGCGCTTTTTTAAATAAAAAATCGTCAAACCTTGATAGCAGGTAACGATGGCAAATATAAGTCAGCGGCAACTTGCTTCAAGGCAACTTGCCTCAGAGGAAGTTTTAGATCGTTAATGAGGAAGAATGAACCATGGATTTTTAAATTAGCCAAATCGGCATTAAGTTTTTCGGCCATTGTAGGGCGTTTAATCAGAGATTAGCGCGACGCCGCTTTTTAAATAACTCGATAGCGTGATGATATCGCCGTCAATATTTAATTCTTGTTGTGCTTTTTCCAACGCTCGCTCTTCTCGTTCGCGTGTTTTTGGATCGGACATATCCCAACAGACTTGAATTAATTTTTCTTTGCCTGTTGGAGTTTGGACTAGAAAATCTACTTCATAGCGATCTTTCGTAAGATAATAGTAAACATTATAGCCTTGGCGTTTTAAATCTAGATAGATAATATTTTCAAATAATTTACAGTGATCACTCTTCGTGTTGAGTCTCACTGCATTGATAAGACCCGGATCGATTGCAAATATTTTTTTTGGATTTGTTTGGGCTTTTCGGATCGATGTGTCATAGATGCCTACTAAAAAAGCAAGATACGCATCTTCGATATGGTCAGCATAATTATAGAGTGTATCTTTGCTAATTTTGTATCCTTGGCCTTTTACATCGTTATAAAATTTATTAATTGAAAAGGGCCTGCTGACATTCGTTAGCATAAACAAAATCATATACTTGATGAGTGATGGGTGCTTTACGGCATGCCGTTCGATAATGTCACGATAGATGACAACGTCAATATATTCTTGTAATGTCTTTATACGTTCATCTGTTTGATAATGAATAACTTCAGGGAACCCACCACAAGATAAATATTCATAAAAATGTTTTTGCAATGTATCTTCAGTTTTTTTATCAAATAATTCAAACTCAGAGGGAATTTGCTTTGCTGTCAAATATTCATTAAAACTATAAGGCCAGATTTCTGTTGCGAGCGAGCGCCCTCTTAAATTTGTAGCGATTTCTTTACTGAGTAATTTGGCAGATGAGCCTGATAAATAAATCTCAGTGTTTTTGCTGTCATGAAATCGTCGGATAACGATCGGCCAATCTGGGACATTTTGAATTTCATCAAGGAAAAAATAACATTTTTTTTCATGATTACTTGGATACAGTGAATAAAAGGCCTCGATCAAATCAGCAAGTTTTTCACGAGTCAGGGGGAGCAAGCGATCGTCTTCAAAATTGATATACAAAATCTGAGTGAAGGGCACACCTTCATCTAATAGTTGCTTAATCTTTTGATACATAAAATAGGTTTTGCCGGTACGACGCATTCCTATGGCGACTTTGATCTTGTTCTGAGCGACAGGAAACGCCGTCTTGCGTGGCGTCATACCATCAAGTTGTGATAATTTGTCTTTAAATTCACCCAGTAATTGTTCTAATATAGCCTGTATGTTCATAACTTACCTTGATTTTAGGACAGTACTTACGAAATCTGCCCTTCTTATAAGGAAAGTATAGGCTAAATCTGGCTTTATTTCAAGGAAAGGTGTTGCTTGAATTTTTCTCATTTTTTCAAAACGGTTTTACGACAGCCAATATAACTATCGCAATTAATAACACAGTCGGAACTTCGTTAAAAAATCGGTAAAACTTATGGCTGTGAGTATTGTTGTTGGCTTTGAAATTTTTGATATAACGACCGCATATAATATGGTAAATCCAGAGCAATACAACGAGTCCTAATTTGGCATGAAACCAGGGTGCGTGAAGATAATATTGTGTATTGAAGTTGATCAACCAAAGCCCGAATATCGTTGTTAAGATACCGCCTGGTGTCATAATTCCGTAAAATAAACGTCGCTCCATTATCTTAAAACGCTCAAGACTAATGTCATCGCTTGTTTCTGCATGATAAACAAATAAGCGTGGTAAATAAAAAATACCTGCAAACCACGTGACCATAAATATAATATGAAATGCCATTACCCATTGCATTGTAGAGATCTCCTAATATCGAGTTTGGATGATAGCTGAAATATACGTCAGATGTTAATTTATTTCCATATTGACAAGACCGCAATAATGTACTATCGTGTTAATACACTATGACGGATGTTAGCGTAATGAAACAAAGAAATTCCGAACAAGCATATCAGCTATTGTATGAAGCAATTGCATCACTAAAAAATAGCGAAGAAACACAGGCGTTTTTCGAAGATTTATGTACACCGGCAGAATTACAGGCGATGGCCGATCGGTGGTTGGTGGTAAATCCTTTAAAAGAAGCCGAATCCTACCGAAAAATTCACGAGAAAACAGGCGTCAGCGTGACAACCATAGGCCGAGTCGCGCGACATTTAACACAGGGTGCCGGTGGTTATGAATTAGTTTATAAACGATTATCAAAGAGGACTAAAGATGGAAGAAAATAGAGTCAAAATAGCGATTCAAAAAAAAGGTCGGCTTTTTGATGAATCCATACGATTGCTGAAACAGTGCGGTATTAAATTTCGGATTGACAGCAAAACATTAATGACCTCAGCGCTTAATTTACCGCTAGATATTTTATTTGTCCGCGACGATGATATCCCTACCCTAGTCATGGATGGTGTTTGCGATTTAGGGATTGTTGGCCAAAATGAATTATTAGAAAAACAGTTGGATAAGCAGTCTGGCAACAGTGATGTTGAAATAGTTAATAAACTGGGGTTTGGGCGGTGCCGTTTATCATTGGCATTTCCAAAAAAACGTGAATTTAAAGATGTCACTTGTGCAAATGATTCAACGATAGCAACGAGCTACCCTAAACTATTGCAACAATTTCTCGATAAAAATAATATCTCAGCAAAAATCCTTACGATTTCAGGCTCGGTTGAGATAGCGCCTAAGCTCAACATGGCAGATGCTATTTGTGATTTAGTGTCGACGGGGCGTACTTTAGAAGAAAATGATTTGCGAGAAGTGATGCCTGTTTTAGAAAGCGAAGCGGTTCTCATAAAAAAAATTGATTGTTCTGTTGAGATCAATGAAATTATTGAGTTGCTTGATAAGCGAATGAAATCAGTGATTAAAGCACGAGGAAGTAAATACATTATGTTTCACGCACCAAAAGCTGCGCTCGATGATATCGAAAAAATATTACCGGGTTCTGAAAAACCAACGATTATGACGTTGGATGGTGAAACCGATAAAGTGGCTGTACACGTGGTTTCAAGTGAAGGTGTTTTTTGGGATACACTTGAAAGTCTTAAGCAAGCGGGTGCAAGCTCTATTTTGGTTGTGCCCATTGAAAAAATGTTAGAGTAGAACTGTTTATGAAAACGATTAATTGGAATGAAAATTCATTAATACCACAGAGACCGGTCAGTCATAATTCTGAATTAGAATTAAGTGTTGCCGTTATTTTAAAAGACGTTAAAAAGAATCAAGACAGCGCATTAAAACGCATGACAGAAAAATTTGACCGCGTGTTGTTATCCGATTTAAAAGTGTCGCCAGATGAAATAACGTTTGCAAGTTCACAAATAAACGAGCAGACAAAAAAAACACTGCGCACTGCAATTGATCGCATTAAGCTCTATCAATCTACAACTCAACCCAGTATCAGCACATTAAATACAGATGATGGCATTGAGTGTCAAAGAGTTCCTCGTCCAATTGATTCGGTTGGATTATATGTACCTGGCGGTTCAGCGCCACTGGTGTCTACACTGATGATGTTAGCAATCCCCGCACAGATTGCTGGTTGCAAAAAGATTATTGTCACCACGCCACCAGAAAAAGATGGTTCAATTAATCCAGCACTACTCTATACCGCAAAACAATGTGGTATTACCGAAATTTATAAAGTGGGAGGTGCTCAAGCGATTGGAGCCATGGCGTATGGCACTGAGTCTATTCCTAAAGTGAATAAAATATATGGCCCGGGCAATGCGTGGGTGACGGAAGCAAAAAAACAAATTGCGCAAGATACAGAAGCCTGTGGTATCGACATGCCAGCAGGGCCGTCGGAAGTTTTGGTTATCGCTGATGACTCAGCCAAACCTGATTGGGTTGCCGCCGATTTATTAGCGCAAGCAGAGCATGGTCCTGATTCACAAGTGATATTAATCACAACTTCAAAAGGTTTAATAGACGCGACTCGCAATGAACTCGATCAGCAATTAAATAAATTACCGCGATTTGATATTGCGAAAAAGGCATTGGAATATGCACAATTAATTTATGTTGAAAGCTTAGATAAGGCCATAGAGATTAGCAATCAATACGCGCCCGAGCACTTAATGTTACAAGTTAACGATCCTGAAAAATATATTGATAGCATAAGCAATGCCGGCGCTGTCTTTGTTGGTCACTATGCACCTGAAACACTCGGTGATTACGTGAATGGTTCAAACCACGTTTTGCCAACAGAGGGCTATGCAAAATATGTGAGTGGTCTGTCTGTTAATGATTTTATAAAATTTATCAGTATACAGCGAGTAGAAAAACAAGGTCTTTTAAGTGTAGGAAACATCGCTGTGGAAATTGCAGCGTTAGAAGGATTACAGGCACATGCCAATGCCGTAACGATCCGATTAAATTCAATCGCCGAAAGTAGTGAGGAATAAATCATGTCAATTATAAATTTAATCCGAGAAGATTTGCGTGACTTCCTACCCTACTCGCCTAAAACATTAGATGAGACGAGAGACTGGATAAGATTAGGATCAAATGAATTGCCTTGGGAAGTTAGTTTCGCAGGGACGGCTTTAAATCGATATTGCAAACAGCAACCGCCAGCCTTAATAAAAGCGTGTTCCGAATATTACGCAGTGAAAGAAGAAGAAATCCTTGTGACACGCGGAAGTGATGATGCCATTGATTGTTTGATTCGTTTATTTTGCAAGTCAGGTTTCGATGCAATCATGACATTCCCGCCTACATTTGTAATGTATAAGGTTTATGCGAAATTACAAGCCGCGGATGTAATAGAAATTCCATTGACTAAAAATAAGTTTCAGTTAGACATGCCATTGATAAAGACTCGCTGGACTGAAAAAGTAAAACTCATTTTTGCCTGTTCACCCGGTAACCCAACCGGAAATCTTTTAAATGAATCTGATATTACAGATCTATGCGATCGTTATAATAATAAAAGCATCGTTGTGCTCGATGAAGCGTATATAGAATTCGCCGATCAAAAAAGCTTAAGTTATTTAATTAATAAATACGATAACTTGGTGGTCTTGAGAACCTTTTCGAAAGCACTCGGATTAGCCGGTGCGCGAATGGGTGCTGTCATTGCTAATAAGCTCATTATCAATTTATTGATGAA
>DAOUQR010000313.1 GCA_030625525.1 Pseudomonadota bacterium
TTACAAACTATAAAAACATTCCCAAAAATATGGTAACAAAAATTATTAAAGTTCAATTTTTGTTCTTGTGAATTATGGGTTTTTTTATGTTAAATAGTAATTTAAATTATTATTATGTTCATCTAATGATTGTTGATTTAATTAAGCAGCTACAAGTACAGAATATTGAGCTAGAAAATCAGGTTGATTTTCAAAAACAACGCGCTGACAATGCGCAGCAGGCGTATGAATATCTCATGCAACAGTATAAAAACCTATCGCGTGCCCATTTTGGGTCAAAGTCCGAGAAGTATGTTGACCCTAACCATCCGCAGCAATTACTATTTGATGAGCAAGGGTCTGCTGAAGAAGCTGAAAACCCCGGCGGGGTGGTGAGTATAGTAGCGCATAAACGGAAGAAGAAAAAATCGAACCAAACGGCACCTAGGCGCATCGTAACAATCCCTGTTGAAAATAGAACGTGTGACTGTGGCCGTCAAAAAGCCGTGATTCGCTATGAAACCACCGAACTTCACCACTACGAACCGGCTGTTCATGAAATTATTGAAGAGCGGCGTGAAGTGGTCGCTTGCCCTAAAGGGTGTGATCAATCGATAGAAACGGCTAAAAAACCGCCGCATGTCTTACCTAAAATCAAAGCGAGACATGCTTTATTGGCGCATATTATCGTGAGCAAGTTCATTGATCGCCAACCTTTGTATCACTTAGAAAAACAGTTTGATCAGCGTTTCGGAATGAGTATCAGTCGACGTTGCATGGCCGATTGGTTGATTGATTTAACACCCAAATATCAGCCGTTATTAAATTTATTGAAAGATGAGGTGATTGATTACAATATTGCTTCATTGGATGCCACTACGCTACAGGTTTTGCGAGAACCGAACAGACCCGCGACAAAAAAATCCTATGCTTATTGTTTTCGAGGTGGGCCATCCCATAAAAAAGGAGTCATCTACGAATACAACGCAGAGGATCACAAACCGTATTTATTACACTGGTTCACTGGGTTTAGTGGCAGCATTCACGCCGATGCGGACCCCTTCTTTAAGGATTTGGCAGCAAACCCAGACGTTGAAATGAGTTACTGTAATGCCCACGCAAGGAGAAAATTTGAGCCCATTGCCAAAGCGGTGAAGACCGATGGGGTCGCCCACCATGCGATGCGCATCTATCGACAGCTTTACAAAATCGAACGGGAAGCAAAAAATAAAAAGCTAACGACAGAACAACGCTATCAACTCCGGCTTGCAAAAGCGAAGCCTATCCTAGATGAGTTCAAGCAATGGTTGGATGCTACGTACCCCACACTATTACCGAAATCGCCACTGGGAAAAGCCGTGGCCTACTTGATGAAGCACTGGGATGGATTGACTCACTATTTAAGTGACGGTCGATTGGAGTTTGACAACAATTTTACTGAGCAAGAAATTAAGATGTTCGTGATCATTCGAAAGAACTTTTTATTTGTGTGCTCAGTACCCGGTGCCAAAGCGCTGTGTGCTCACCTGACGTTATTACGCAGTGCTATTGCGAATGGGTTGGAGCCTTATCGCTATATCAAAGCGGTGTTAGATGCACTGCCTGGCTGCCAAACAGTAGAAGATTATGAAGCGTTGCTACCCTGGAATA
>DAOUQR010000088.1 GCA_030625525.1 Pseudomonadota bacterium
CATTGTAAAAGACCATGCCGACTTCCAAACCAATGGTGGCTAAGATAACCACCCCGAGTGTGTAATTCATACTGCTTGGCGTTGGGTAGGCAAACCAAAGCAATGCAGAACTGATGACAGCGATCAATGTTGTGACGGCAAGCCAGTTTTTTCGATGTCCACCGTAATCCGCAATCGCACCGATGGCCGGAGATGCGATGGCAATAATGATCCCCGCTAGTGCGTGGGCATTACCCCAGGCTGAAGTACCCATAATTGTTGTTGGGGCAATTTTTGAAGTGAAATAGGTGGCAAAAACAAAGGTGGTGATCACTGTGGGTATACAAGAATTCGCCCAATCATACATACACCAACTAAAAATAATTAATTTTCGCTTTTGCGTCATGCAGGGGTATCCGGGGTGATTTTCACTAACATACCAAATAATGGATGATCAAAATAGTGCAGTTCATCTTTACGTAGGCGCGCTTTTTGTTTTAAAGCAAAATTTATCATGCTTTGATCGGGAAACCACTGTTTTAATTCGGATGGCGTTGCATAATTTTTCAAGGCGTTTATCGGTAAATTTAAGGCTAAATCGGCAGCGACATTATAATAATTTGATTTATTTATTTTCAACGTGCCGTTGAGTTGCCATTGTTCTAGGGGATTGTACGGGGCAAGTGTATCGGGATCATTGTTATCGTCTAATAAATTTTTTCCGTATAAATGCAATGACTTTGCATGAGTCGAGGGTTGCAGCCAGGCTGTGTGTAATAAAATTGTGTAGTGATTTTTTTGGAGTTTTTGCTCAATGTCATTGAGTTGAAAGTCTTCTGGTGACAGTAAGGAATAGTTTTTATTTGTCTCTGTGAGTTCAATAGCCCCCTGTGTTGTTGGTAGGGCCGGGTAGGCGGGCCATGTTTCAGCATGCAAGCCTTTTTGAGTGAGATGCTGAAAGACAATCACTTCGACGCGAATAGATGCTCCATCAGCGAATACCGTGGCCGGTAAAAGCAAAACAACAATTGACAAGACTTTTAAAAACTTCATATGATTCTCCTCACGGCAGGAGTATACAGATTGCTTAACCAACAAGGAAGATAGCGGCGCATGGATAATGGACTCTTACAGATTGAAAATTTAAAAGTCGCGTTTGAAACCCCAGCAGGACAAGCACTCGCTGTGGATGGGGTTAATTTAACAATTAACCGCGGCGAAACGGTGGCTCTTTTGGGTGAATCGGGTTGTGGTAAGACGATGACCGCAATGGCTGTTCAGCAATTATTACCGCCTAATGCCAAGGTATCGACTCACAGTCATGTGAAACTGGATGGGATGAGTCTGTTTGAACTCTCTGAAGTTAAGTTACGTTATATTCGTGGGCGGAAAATGGCAACGATTTTTCAAGAGCCGATGACGTCATTGAATCCTGTCATGACCATTGGTTATCAAATCGGCGAAGTATTACGTGCGCATTTTGGCTTAAAAGGCCGCACGCTGAATCAACGTATTTTAGAATTATTAGAATCGGTCAGCATTCCCGAAGCCGATCGGCGGATACATGAATACCCGCATCAACTCTCGGGTGGCATGAAGCAACGTGTGATGATTGCAATGGCATTGGCGGGTGAGCCTGAATTATTAATCGCAGATGAGCCGACGACAGCATTAGATGTCACGATCCAAAAACAGGTTTTAGAATTAATCAAAGCGAAGCAAGAACAAACCGGTATGGCGATGTTATTGATCACGCATGATTTAGGTATCGTCCGTGAAATGGCTGACCAAGTTGCAGTGATGTACGCAGGACAAATTGTCGAAAAAGTCGATGTAGAAACGTTATACACTCAACCGAAACATCCTTACACCGAAAAGTTATTTGATTCATTGCCGACTTTAGCTAAACGTCATGAGCGCTTGGCCGTGATTCAAGGATTTGTTCCTGCCTTGGCTGAGCGATTACCGGCTTGTCAATTTGCGTCGCGTTGCCCTTACGCGGGTGATGTTTGTCACACGGTGATACCGCAGTTGTTGCAGTCACATTTAACAAAAGGGGCTACAGCGGCATCTAATTCGCACCAGGTGCGTTGCCATCGGTATGACGATCGCTACAACGATCAACTTCAACAAGTTTCGCACGATTCTGTGACGCCACTTAAAGTGAGCTATCAATCACATGAAGGGGTGCTGTTAAAAGTGAACCATTTAAAAGTTCACTTTCCAATTAAACAAGGCCTTTTAAAAAGCACACGAGGTTATGTAAAAGCTGTCGATGGGGTGAGCTTTGAAATCCCCAAAGGAAAAACGATCGCCTTAGTCGGGGAATCAGGTTGCGGAAAAACTACAACGGGTCGCGCTATTTTACAATTAATTCAATCCACCGCCGGTGATGTTGTTTATCAAGGTAAACTATTAGGTGACTTATCACGACGCGAATTAAAACAAACGCGGCGTGAATTACAAATCATATTTCAAGATCCGTTTTCATCCATGAACCCACGCATGTTGGTGCAAGATATTATTGCGGAAGGTATGTTAGCGCACCGCATTTATTTAGATAACCAACAGCGAGAACAACGCGTTATTGAATTATTAATGCAAGTGGGTTTACCTGCTGAAAGCCGTTTTCGCTATCCTCATGAATTTTCAGGGGGACAACGTCAGCGAATTTGTATCGCCAGAGCCTTGGCGGTCGAGCCGAAATTGATAGTTTGTGATGAGCCTACCAGCGCACTCGATGTATCCGTGCAAGCACAAATCATTAATTTGTTAAAAGATTTACAAAATCAATATGGCTTGTCGTATTTGTTTATTACTCACAATATGTCGGTGGTCGGCTATCTCGCGGATGAAGTGCTGGTGATGTATCAAGGAAAAATAGTTGAACGCGGACCCACGGAACAAATTTTGACGAACCCACAACACGAATATACGCAGCAGTTACTTGCCGCAGTACCGAAAGCGGCTTAAAAATTATTTCGTGAGTACGTAGGCCAATAAGGCAACAGCGAGGAGGGTGTAAATCACCGCCTGGCGGAACCACTGACGTCGTCGATTGCGACAGCAAAATAAGTGCAGTACGACAGCGAGACTTGCCACACCAACAAGCGCCAACGCTGATCCATTGTAATAAAAAGAAAGCTTGAGCGAGAGCATTTTTTCGAAGGTTAATAAGACGAAGGTAATGAGCAGGCATATTGCTTGAATGTTGACGAATATTTTTAATTCGCTTTTACTGAGACGTTTATCCATGATGCATCCTTACCACCCGCAGTTGGACAAATATTGCCATCTTGCCGTCAGGATATCAAGTGAAAAAGTCAATTTTACCGGTTTTAACATCATGTAGGGCGCCGATCAGTTTGATTTCTTGCTTTTCTATCGCATTTTTGACGATATCGCTGTGTTGTTTGATGTAGATGATTTGGTTATTGATATTTTCAATGGCGACTTGTGTGATTAATTCAGATTCCTCTAACTCTGGATTTTGCGCTTTTGCAGTGAGAACCGCTGGCGTTATTTTATTTAATAACTGTTCGAGATTACCATAGTGTTTACCTTGATAAGCGGCAGTGACCGCTCCGCAGCCAGTGTGCCCCATGATAACCACCACTTTGACGCCAATGGATTTGACGCCGTATTCAATGCTGGCAAGCGCATCTTTATCGACAACATTGCCCGCGATGCGTATCGCAAATAAATTACCGATCCCTTTATCCATTAAAATCTCAGGGACACTGCGAGAGTCCATGCAGCCAACGATCACGGCAATTGGAGATTGCCCATGTTCTAAAATGTATTCTTTAATATGTAGATAATCAAAACTACGAAAATCACCGTCTAAAAAATGTTGATTACCTTTTTTAAGTGCATCAATCGCTTGATCCGGCGTTAGGTTTTTTTGTTGTTCAGGAGAAAATAAATGGGCTGGAACGACGGTTCGAAGAAATAGTTTACGGTAGTGTAGTGCGAGCAAGGCAAGCAATAGAATAACAAGACATAAACTAATGACCAACGTGACCATAGGCACCTCCTTAATGATTGGAGATAAGTATAGCAGTAAATTTGAAAGAGGGCCTCGCGCGTGGCCTGGAAAACTGGTAAAATATTGGCTTAATTTTTAATTGAGGTGATTTAGATGCCGATATATGAGTACCAGTGCAACGCGTGCGAGCATACGTTTGATTTGATCCAAAAAATTGCGGATAAACCTGTGAAAAAATGTCCAGAATGCGGTAAAAATAAGGCACAAAAATTAGTGTCTGCGCCGAGTTTTCAACTCAAAGGTACCGGTTGGTACGAGACGGATTTCAAAAATAAACCTGAGAAAACTAAATCAGAGCCAAAAACGGCTGAACCCGCGACTGCGACAGAGGAATAAGCACAGTGAAACCACATCCGATCCGTCGTTATGTTATCGGGGGGCTGTTAGTTTGGATCCCCATTATTGTGACTCTATTTGTCATACGTTTTTTGGTGGACTTACTTGATGGCATGATGGCCTTTTTGCCAGAGGGGTATCAACCTGATAATTTGTTTGGTGTTCACATTCCCGGTTTGGGGGTGATCTTTGCAGTGGTTGTGGTGCTGGCAACCGGCTTGATTGTGACCAATGTTTTAGGACGTCGGCTCGTGAGTCTGGGCGAGGCCATCTTAGCTAAAATCCCATTAGTTCGATCCATTTACCATGCCGTTAAGCAAGTAATGGAAACTTTATTTTCTTCAGGCAGTGATTCATTTCGCAGTGTTTGGTTAGTTGAGTATCCCCGTAAAGGTTTATGGAGCATTGCATTCCAAACGGCTATTGTCAGCGATACTTTAACTGAGCATACCGACAAAGATATGATCGCGATTTTTATTCCCACCACGCCAAATCCCACCTCCGGTTTTTTGATGATGACCCCGAAAGAAGATGCGATTGAATTAGATATGTCGGTTGAAGAAGCACTCAAGCTGGTCATTTCACTCGGCGTCATGCAACCGAACACAGAGTCTCTACCCAAAAAATCGGCATAACTTGCTAAAGAATAGCCATCCTAGTAGGATATGCAGCTGTTTTTTAATTGTTAGGTGAAGTATGCGAAGTCATAACTGTGGCGAAATTAACGCGCAAATAATCGATCAAGAAATTACAATTTGCGGCTGGGTGCATAATCGTCGCGATCATGGCGGGGTTATTTTTCTAGATATACGTGATCGTAGTGGGCTGGTGCAGCTCGTCTTTGAACCTGAAAATAAAGACGTTTTTACGATTGCTGAAAAATTGCGGCATGAATTTGTGATCCAGGCTAAAGGTCTGGTGCGTCAACGTCCGGATGGGATGATCAATGCTAAAATGCCGACCGGTGAAATTGAAGTATTGGGTGTCGAGCTCACTATTTTAAATGCTGCTGAAACACCGCCATTTCTACCCGACGAACACCAAAACGTAAATGAAGATTTACGTTTGAAATATCGCTATCTTGATTTGCGTCGTTCTGACATGTATCAAAAATTATTTTTGCGTCGTGAAGTGACGCGTTTAATGCGAAATTTTTTAGATAATGAAACCTTCCTCGATATTGAAACACCGATGTTAACCAAAGCAACCCCTGAAGGTGCGCGTGATTATTTAGTGCCAAGCCGGGT
>DAOUQR010000231.1 GCA_030625525.1 Pseudomonadota bacterium
CGAGAGCAGCTAATCCTTTTTTAATTAAGTTAAGTTTATCTTCTCCTAGCATAGAGCCAGACACATCAATTAAAAAAACCAAATGCAACAAATTGGCTCCCTTGCGGTGACGATGTGATTTGCAAATTAAATTATTATAACGAATAGAGGTGAATTATGTATACAGGCATTGTCGATCATACTGGTAAAATTATTGAAATCACTGAGCACGGTGGCGGCATCACTATATTATTCGAATGCCAATTTACAGACATTCAATTAGGTGAAAGCATCTCGGTTGATGGGATTTGTTTAACGGCTGTTGCTCCAAAAAACAATCTATTCAAAGCCGATCTTTCACCAGAAACATTAAAACTCACGAATGCTAAAGCTTGGAAAGTTGGGCAGCAGGTTAATCTTGAACGCTCACTACTCGCAACGGATCGCTTTGGTGGACACTTTGTGATGGGCCATGTCGACACCACCGCAACCGTTGCCGAAATTAAACCCGAAGGTGATTATCACTATTATCGTTTTAATAAATTACCGAAAGAAGCCAAACCGTACTTTGTGAAAAAAGGCAGTGTTGCATTAAATGGTGCTAGCTTAACCGTTAACGAAATAACAGAGGATGGCTTTGCCGTGATGCTGATCCCACATACTTTAGAACGAACCAACTTATCCAATTTAACCGTAGGCAGTACGGTCAACATTGAATATGACTACTTAGCCCGCTATGTATTACGTCAGGAGGAAGTCGCATGAGTAATCAAAACAATCCATTTTCAACAATTGATGCCGCCATTGATGATATCCAACAGGGTAAGATGGTTATCTTAGTTGATGATGAAGACAGAGAAAATGAAGGTGATTTAATTATTGCCGCAGAAAAAGTAACGCCAGAGATCATTAACTTCATGGCGAAACACGCGCGTGGTTTAATTTGCTTAGCGATGTCCGCTGAAGAAATAGACCGATTAGAGTTACCCATGATGGTAGAAAACAACCGTTCAAAATATGAAACTGCGTTTACTATTTCAATTGAAGCGGCCAAAGGTGTTTCAACGGGGATCTCCGCGGCTGATCGTGCTCATACTATTCGTGTTGCGGTTGATCCCGACTCAAAACCGAGTGACTTGATCACGCCGGGACATGTTTTTCCTCTTCGTGCTAAAGATGGCGGTGTTTTAGTTCGTCACGGCCAAACAGAAGGCAGTACGGATCTTGCTCGTTTAGCCAATTTAAATGCAAATGCTGTGATTTGTGAAATCATGAATGACGATGGCACCATGGCTCGTTTGCCTGATCTACAAAAATTCTCAGAAGAACATGATATTAAAATTGTGAATATTAAAGATTTAATCACCTATCGACTTCGTCATGAAACCCATGTTATGGAAGTTGCGAGTGCAGATTTGCCGATCCGCGGCTTAGGCGATTTTACGGTGAAGGTATTCGAAAGTACCGTTGATGATTTACAACACGTTGCATTAATTAAGGGAGACATTGAGCCTGATAAAACCATACTGGTGCGCGTTCATTCTGAATGCTTAACGGGTGATGTATTTGGATCGGCGCGTTGTGATTGCGGTTCACAATTACAATCAGCATTGGCGCAGATTGCTGAAGAAGGCGGTGTATTAATTTACATGGAGCAAGAAGGCCGCGGCATTGGCTTAGCGAATAAAATTAAAGCCTATGCTTTGCAAGATGCTGGAATGGATACCGTAGAAGCGAATCAACACCTTGGTTTTAACGCGGATCACCGTGATTATGGGATTGGCTCACAAATATTAAGAGAGTTAGGTATTCGCCAAATGAAACTACTCACGAATAACCCCCGTAAATATACGGCGATTACAGGTTATGGATTAGAAATCGTTGGTCGCGTTCCAATAAAAACCGAACCAACGGATCAAAACATTGAATACTTGCGCACTAAACAAAATAAATTAGGGCATATCCTCGATTTAGTTGAAGAGAAAAAATAATGAAAGAATTCAATCATCAAAATAAAACCACGACCTTTGATATCGCCATCATCGTCAGTCGCTTTAACGAACCGATCACACAAGCTTTGCTCGATGGGGCATTGACTCGTTTACGCGAGCTCGATTTCAGTGATGATCAAATCACGGTGGTTCACGTCCCCGGCGCTGTAGAAATCCCTTTGATGGCGCAACACTTAGCACGTAAAGAACAATTTAAATCGATCGTTACTTTGGGCGCGATCATCCGCGGTGAAACCAGTCATTACGATTATGTTTGCGATCAAGTCAGCCAAGGCTGCCAACAAGTGATGATGGAACATCACTTACCGGTAATTTTTGGTGTCTTAACCACAGAAAATGCAGAGCAAGCTCGTCAACGAGTGGGGGGCAACCACGGACATAAAGGCGTTGATGCAATCAATGCGGCCGTTGAAATGGTTTCACTTCTCCAATCGCTTAAATAATGATGTCAATATTCTAGGTGAGAGATTGGTTGCTTACTGAGGTGTACTTCCTGATAAATTTCGGCGAACGATGATCCAGGCTTTTTGCTAAATAAGCTTAACTCATCTGTGTTAGCTAAAATACAGTCATTGTTTTCTGGTATTTTTTTTATATCGATTAGCTTTTTGGTTAAGGCTTCAAACTCGTCGGCGTCTTGCATTAAAAATGCGATGTATGCGTGAATGTAGGTATTGTGGTTTTTTTCAAGTGATGACGTGGGCTCTTTAATTAAGGCTTGCTTAAATGTGTGCACGGCAGGTGCGATTAAGTTTTCTAATGCATAGCATTGCGCGAGATAAAAATGTAGGTTCCTTTTTTGGCCTGCCGTGAGTTCTTTATCTTCATAAGTTAGGATTTTTGCTGTCGCCTCAGTATATTTATTGTCTTCAATCAATGCGCGTACGGGGCTGTTAATATGCGTTGGAATAAATTTTTCGAATGCCAGCGCTGGAGGCTCAACCACTACAGGGGCCTTAAATAGAAAGCCGAATTTTGGACTCAGACTCGCGCTGCTTGCGGTGTCGTCACTTGAGTTGTTATCGTTAAGTACTTTAAATTTAATTGGTAGA
>DAOUQR010000146.1 GCA_030625525.1 Pseudomonadota bacterium
CTTGCTTATTATTGGCTTTTTCGATTTGGTTTATATGGTCGGCCATTGCTGTTAACCTCAATAGCGTTGGATTTCATTTTACAACCTCGCAATTATTTACTTTAGCCGCCATGCCCGGGCTTACGGGAGCAACGCTTCGAATTTTCTATTCATTTACGGTTCCTATTTTTGGTGGACGAAATTGGACGGTGATCAGCACCGCCAGTTTATTGATCCCTGCCTTTGGAATTGGTATGGCGATACAAGACACATCTACCTCTTATTCTACGATGTTGCTCCTAGCTGCCTTATGCGGTCTTGGTGGTGGTAATTTCTCATCATCGATGTCAAATATCAGCTTCTTTTTTCCGAAAAGGGAGCAGGGGACTAGCTTGGGATTGAATGCTGGCTTGGGAAATTTAGGTGTGAGTGTTTTGCAATTTGTCGCCCCAGTTGTTCTTGGTATTAGTCTTTTCGGGGATTTTGGTGGACCTTCGCAAACAATGGCGATTGCTGGCGGAACGAAAGAGGTTTGGTTACAGAATGCAGCATATGTTTGGATCATTCCAATTATCCTATCGACGATTGCAGCGATATTTGGCATGGATAATTTAGAAACGGCTAAGACACCGTTGCAGGATCAGTTTGTGATATTTAAACGCAAACATATGTACCTGACGACTTGGCTCTACATCATGTCTTTCGGATCATTTATTGGTTATGCTGCTGCTTTTCCACTATTGATCAAAACACAATTTCCAAATGTTAATCCGCTTGAGTATGCTTTCCTTGGGCCGATGTTGGGTGCGCTCATCCGTCCTTTTGGTGGCTGGCTTTCTGATAAAATAAAAAGTGGCGCTTTAGTGACTTTTTGGGACGTGGTCATCATGATTGCCGCTGTTTTTGGTGTGATCTATTTTATTCAACCTGAGACCAAAAATTTCTGGGGTTTCTTTAGCATGTTTATGATTTTGTTCCTCACCACAGGTATTGCTAATGGCTCTGTTTTTCAAATGATTTCAGTGATTTTTCCGCCAAAAGAGTCCGCTCCTGTGCTTGGCTTTAGTTCAGCTATTGCTGCTTATGGCGCATTTATCTTGCCTAAATCATTTGGTTATTCGATTCATGCAACCGGTGCTCCTGACAGGGCTCTTTATGCATTTATTATTTATTATGTTAGTTGTTTATTTGTCACTTGGTGGTTTTATTATCGCAAAAACGCTGCGACCAAGTGCTGATAGATATTCTAACAAACGTTGATTGTACTAGAAGGAGAAATTTTTAATGAGTCGATTGCTTGAACGTTTTAGTTATTTTAACCCTAGAAACTACGTAGAAGAATTTGCCGACGGGCATGGGATTGTTACCGACGAAAACAGAAGTTGGGAAAATTTTTATCGCCAACGCTGGCAGCATGATAAAATCGTTCGATCCACTCATGGCGTGAACTGCACGGGATCGTGTAGTTGGAAGATTTATGTGAAAAATGGCATGATCACGTGGGAAACACAACAAACCGATTATCCGCGCACGCGTCCTGGCCTTCCAAATCATGAGCCTCGAGGTTGTCAACGTGGGGCCAGTTACTCTTGGTATATCTATAGTGCGAATCGTCTGAAATATCCATTGATTCGAAGCCGTTTGATTAAAATATGGCGTGAGGTTAAGAAGCAGTATTCTGATCCTGTGATTGCGTGGGGACAAATAGTCACTCAAAAAGAATTAGCACAAACTTACAAAGTCGTGCGCGGCTTGGGTGGTTTTGTGCGTGCCGATTGGCAAGAAGTCAATGAAATCATTGCTGCAGCAAATATTTACACGGCGAAAGAATTCGGTCCTGATCGTATTGCTGGGTTTTCACCTATTCCTGCTATGTCCATGGTTTCTTATGCTGCAGGTACGCGTTACCTATCGTTGATTGGTGGTACTTGCTTGAGCTTTTATGATTGGTATTGTGACTTACCTCCTAGCTCTCCACAAACTTGGGGTGAGCAAACCGATGTTCCTGAGAGTGCGGATTGGTATAACTCTGACTTTTTAATTCTTTGGGGTTCCAATGTTCCACAAACACGGACACCGGATGCGCATTTCTTTTCAGAAGTTCGTTATAAAGGTGCGACCAGTGTTGTTGTGACACCGGATTATAGTGAAGCATCTAAATTTGCAGATATATGGTTGCATCCAAAACAAGGTACCGATTCTGCCGTTGCTATGGCAATGGGACATGTTATTTTAAAAGAATTTCATATAGATAAACCTAGAGACTATTTTACAGAGTACTGTCGCAAATATACCGATATGCCATTTTTAGTAAAACTCACTAAAAAAGATGGTGTATTTGTTCCTGAAAATTTAATACGTGCCTCTGATTTCAAAAATAGTTTGGGAATTGATAATAATTCTGAATGGAAAACTATAGTCTTTGACGAAGATACGGGTGAGATTGCTGTACCTAATGGTTCCATTGGTTCACGCTGGGGAGAAAATGGTACTTGGAATCTTGAAAACAAAGACGTACGTGACGGGCGAGATATAAAGCCACAGTTAACGTTACTCGATAGTAAGAATGAAGTTCTTTCAGTTGCATTCCCTTATTTTGGCGGTCAAGAACATGAGCACTTTAATAATACGCCTCATGATGATGTCTTAATTCGAAAAGTGCCGGCTAAATGCTTATCACTGAATGACGGTGAAACCTACGTTACAACTGTGTTTGATTTGTTTGTAGCAAATTATGGGGTTGACCGTGGTTTAGGTGGAGAAAATGTTGCTACGTCATATGATGACGATGTTCCTTATACACCAGCATGGCAAGAGCGGATCACGGGTGTTGATAGAGAATACATTATCAATGTCGCTAGACAATTTGCAGAGAATGCAGAAAAAACCGAAGGCCGCTCAATGATCATTGTTGGGGCTGGATTAAATCATTGGTATAACATGGATATGACTTATCGCAGTCTTATTAACATGTTAGTCATGTGTGGTTGTGTTGGTAAATCAGGCGGTGGTTGGGCGCATTATGTTGGCCAAGAAAAATTACGACCACAAACGGGTTGGTTGCCTTTAGCCTTTGCACTTGATTGGAATAAGCCTCCACGCCAAATGAATGGCACCTCCTTTTTCTATGCGCACAGTAGTCAATGGCGTTATGAAAAATTGAATTTAGATGACATCCTTTCACCGTTGGCTGACAAAGAACAGTGGAAAAATTTATCCTTGATTGATTGTAATGTCCGTGCTGAACGCATGGGTTGGTTGCCATCTGCACCGCAATTGGAAACAAATCCATTACGTATTAGTAAGCTAGCCGAGAAGGCCGACTTATCCGTCACTGATTATGTGGTTAAAAGCTTAAAATCTGGCGAACTCAAGATGTCTTGTGAAGATCCTGATAATCCGATTAACTTTCCACGGAATATGTTTATTTGGCGTTCTAATTTACTCGGTTCTAGTGGGAAAGGGCATGAGTATTTTCTTAAATATTTGCTCGGTACGCAACACGGTGTACAAGGTAAAGATTTAGGTGTGATGGGACATAATAAACCATCCGAAGTTAAGTGGCATGACGAGGCGGCTGAAGGAAAATTAGATTTATTGGTGACCTTAGATTTTCGTATGTCTACGACTTGCCTTTATTCTGACATTGTCTTACCAACGGCTTCATGGTATGAAAAAAATGATTTAAATACGTCAGATATGCATCCATTTATCCATCCATTATCCGCAGCAATTGATCCTGTGTGGGAATCACGAACTGATTGGGATATTTACAAAGGCATTGCCAAAACTTTTTCTGAATTGGCTCCTGGGCACCTCGATCAAGAAACGGATGTTGTTTTGGTTCCAACCCAACATGATACACCGTCGGAATTAGGGCAAGCAGTTAATGATATTAAAGATTGGAAACAGCAAGAATGTGAACCTATTCCAGGTCTAACGATGCCAAGTATTGCGGTTGTTGAACGCGATTACCCGAATACTTATAAAAAATTCACAGCTTTAGGGCCATTACTGAAAGAACAAGGTAACGGTGGTAAAGGCATCTCTTGGAATACTGAATCAGAAGTAGAATTGCTTGCGGCATTAAATCATACGGTAAAAGAAGAAGGCGTAAGCAAAGGCTTAGCAAAAATAGAAAATGGTATTGATGCTGCTGAAGTTATTCTTTCTTTGGCTCCTGAAACCAACGGCGAAGTTGCTGTCAAAGCTTGGAAAGCACTCGGCAAAATGAC
>DAOUQR010000082.1 GCA_030625525.1 Pseudomonadota bacterium
TTTGCTATTGGAATTATGCCTTATATTTCTGCTTCTATTATCATTCAATTGTTTTCATCAGTTTCCCCCAAACTTGCTGAATTGAAAAAAGAAGGTGAGTCAGGTCGCCGTAAAATTAATCAATATACACGTTATGGAACATTGTTTATTGCAATAATCCAATCTAGCGGGATGGCTTATTCTCTTGTGGTTGGACATATAGCCTTGTTCAGCGGACCCATTTACTATTTTACAACCGTGATGACATTAGTTACGGGAACAATGTTTTTGATGTGGCTGGGTGAACAAATGACTGAGCGAGGTATTGGTAACGGTATCTCCATGATTATTTTCGCCGGGATTGTATCAAGACTGCCAGCAGCGATTGGTCAAGTTTTTGAGCAAGTCAGACAGGGCACACTACAGCCTTTGTCATTATTATTTATTATAACAATTATGTTAGTTGTGACAGGTTTTGTTGTCTATGTAGAGCGTGCTCAACGTCGCATTAAAGTAAACTACGCACAACGAACACAAGGTAAGCGTGTTTATGCTGCACAAAGCAGTCATTTACCCTTAAAAATTAACGTATCAGGTGTTATTCCACCCATTTTTGCATCGGCAATCATTCTTTTACCGGCTACGTTGGCCTCTTTTTTCGGTCGCGCACCAGGAATGCAATGGTTAGGTGATTTAGGTACAGCAATGCAATGGGGATCACCACTTTACTCTCTCATGTATGCAAGTTTTATAGTTTTCTTTGCTTTCTTTTACGCGGCATTAGTGTTTAACCCGAAAGAAACGGCAGAGAATTTGAAGAAATCAGGTGCGTTTGTTCCAGGTATAAGGCCGGGTGAACAAACGGCAAAATATATCGATAATGTAATGACTCGATTGACTTTAGTGGGAGCTGTATATTTAGTCTTTGTTTGCTTACTCCCTGAATTCTTAATGTCAACGTGGCATGTTCCGTTCTACTTTGGTGGAACGTCATTACTGATTATAGTTGTTGTATTGATGGATTTTATGGCGCAAGTACAAGCGCATCTTATGTCTCATCAATATGAATCACTCATGAAAAAGGCAAGCCTCAAAGGCCCTGGCAATGGCTTTGGTGGCATGCATACTTAGACTTTGGAGCAGAATTATGAAAGTAGCAGCATCCGTAAAAAAAATGTGTCGTTATTGCAAAGTGATCAAACGAAAGCGTGTTGTTCGCGTGATATGCAAGGACCCTAAACATAAGCAGCGCCAAGGTTAGAAACTGCTTGATATTCCCTCGAAACTGCGGTATTCTCACGCGCCTTTTTGCTGGAATTGTATTTTAAATGACTAATAACTATTCGGAGTTTTGTTAAATGGCTCGTATTGCAGGAATTAATATTCCAGATGATAAACATGCAGTTATCTCACTGACCTATATTTATGGTATTGGTCGTACAACTGCTAAAAACGTATGTGAAGCAGCGAAAATTGCAACAGATAAAAAAATGTCAGAATTGGTTGAGACTGAGCTCGAAGCTATTCGTGAACAAGTTGCTAAAATTGCTGTTGAAGGTGATTTAAGACGTGAAGTTAACATGAACTTAAAGCGGCTAATGGATCTCGGTTGTTACCGTGGTATTCGACATCGCCGTGGATTACCTGTTCGTGGTCAACGCACTAAGACAAATGCACGCACGCGCAAAGGGCGTCGTGGCCGTAAATAGTTATGTAACATAGGTGGATAGGTTTTATGCCAGCAGCAAATAAAAAAGCTAAATCAAAACATATTGTGACGGACGGTATTGCACATGTACAAGCGACATTTAACAATACCATAATCACTATTACTGATCGTCAAGGTAACGGGCTATGTTGGTCTACCGCCGGCGAAGAATTTCGTGGTTCAAGAAAAAGCACGCCATTTGCAGCTCAAAAAGCTGGTGAGCGAGTGGCTAATAAAGCTGTTGATACTTACGGAATGAAGACAGTTGACGTCATCGTCTGTGGCCCTGGCCCAGGACGTGAATCAGCTATACGTGCACTTCAATCCGCAGGTTTGACAGTGACTTCAATTACTGACGGGACCGGTATTCCACATAATGGTTGTCGTCCACCTAAAGAAAGAAGAGTTTAAGGGAGAGACGTTCATGGCTCGAAATATTAGTCCAAGATGTAAAAAATCACGCCGCGAGGGTGAAGATTTATTATTAACTAGTGGTTTAAGACCACTCGGTAGCAAATGTAAAGCTGATGTATCTCCAGGTCAACATGGTGCTAAACGCACACGTTTATCTGAGTATGCATTACAGTTACGTGCAAAACAAAAGTTAAAGCGTATTTATGGCTTGCTTGAAAAACAGTTCCGTAACCTTTATAAAAAGGCCTCAGGGATTAAAGGCAGTACGGGTGAAAATCTATTGCGTTTGTTAGAACAACGCCTTGATAATATTACTTATCGTTTAGGTTTTGCCAGCACACGTGCCGAAGCTCGACAATTAGTGAGTCATGGTGCGATATTGGTTAATGGTGATCGTGTAAACATCCCTTCTTATCATATTAAGCCCGGTGATGTTGTTTCAATTCGTGCAAAAGCGCGTTCACAAGAACGTATTCAAGGTGCGATTACCTTGGCTCAACAAAGAGAAGAATGCGAATGGATCAACGCGAACGTTAAAAATATGGAAGGATCGCTAGTGCGTCTTCCTGATTTACTCGAATTGCCTACGACATACAACGTTAACCTTGTCGTAGAGTTATACTCTAAGTAATCCATTGGAGAGAATAATGACAATGTCATATAACCCAACAGACATGTTAGTACCCAATAATATTCAGGTGCAGGATACTGGTTTAAATCATTCAAAAGTGATTTTAGAACCACTCGAACGAGGCTTTGGCCATACACTTGGTAATGCTTTGCGTCGTATATTGCTATCCTCAATGCCAGGTGCTGCTATAACTGAAGTTCAAATCGAAGGTGTATTACACGAATACAGCACGATTGATGGTGTTCAAGAAGATGTGATTGATATCTTACTTAATCTTAAAGATGTTGCGATTAAACTTCATGAAAAAGATGAGGTTACTTTAACACTTTCAAAGAAAGGTCCGGGTGTTGTTACTGCCGGAGATATTGCTCTTGATGCTGATACTGAAATTGTGAACCCAGATTTAGTCATTGCAAATCTTAATGACAAAGGTGAGCTTAAAATGTCTCTCACAGTTGTTAAAGGAAGTGGCTACGAAACGATTGAAACTCGTCGATTAGGTGAAGATGAAGAGTTTGTTGGTCAACAAATTGGTGTGTTGCGTTTAGATGCATCATTTAGTCCTGTTCGCCGCGTTAGCTATACTGTTGACAGTGCTCGAGTTGAGCAGCGTACTAACTTGGATAAACTGACTTTGGATCTTCATACGGATGGTACTTTAGATCCTGAAGAAGCCATTCGACTTTGCGCTACGATATTACAAAAACAATTAGCTGTTTTCGTTGACCTAAGCGCCGAAGAAGCTCTTAAACCTCATGAAGAAGAGCCTGAATTTGATCCTATCCTGTTACGGCCTGTTGATGATTTAGAATTGACCGTTCGTTCAGCTAACTGCCTTAAAGCAGAAAATATTTATTACATCGGTGACCTTGTACAACGTACCGAAGTAGAGTTATTGAAAACTCCAAATCTGGGTAAAAAATCCTTGACTGAGATCAAAGATGTTCTGGGATCTCGCTCACTCTCTTTAGGTATGAAATTAGAAAATTGGCCGCCGGCTAGTTTACAAGAAAAATCAGATTAAGTAAGAGGATGTAAATCATGCGTCATCGCAAAGCAGGAACAACATTTGGCCGTAAGACCAGTCACCGTATAATGATGTTTAAGCATCTAACCGATGCTCTAATTAGACACGAGCTGATTCAAACAACAGTGACTAAAGCTAAAGAACTTCGTCGATTTGCAGAGCCACTGATCACCATCAGTAAAACTGACACTGTAGAAAACCGACGTTTAGTCTTTGATCGTGTTCGCAACAAAGAAACAGTTAAAAAATTGTTTGAAGAAATTGGTCCCCGTTATAAAGAGCGACCAGGTGGGTATCTTCGTGTTTTGAAAAATGGTTATCGTGCGGGTGATAGTGCACCGATGGCTGTTGTTGAATTGGTTGATCGCGGTACGGAAATTAAATCAAAAAAAGCAAAGCCAAAAGCGGATGCTCCTAAAATTGAAACACCAGCAGCAAATGAAGTAGCTGAAAGTGCTGAAACTAAAAGCGCAGAATAAACTGCAGCAAAATGTATTTAAAAACCGGGTTTATCCCGGTTTTTTTTATGTTTTAAGGTAACAAATCATGTATGATTTTATTGATAGTATTCAACAGCTCATTTCAGTCTTTATCAATCACTACCAAATACCGGTAATGATCCTCGTCATACTCTGGGCAGTCCATATTCTGAACACCGTAATAGGTAAACGTCTTTCAATTCTTGGAATAATTCCAAGACGTTGGTTTGGCCTGCCAGGTATCGCATTCGCTCCTTGGCTGCATGGAGACTTTAATCACATCTTTTTTAACTCAATACCCTTATTTATTTTATTGAATTTTATGCTGGTGGGCGGTACGCATACATTTGTAGTGAGCTCGGTTTCTATTATCTTGCTGAGTGGATTTCTAACCTGGTCTTTTGCCCGTCCCGGCATTCATATTGGAGCGAGTGCTTTAATCATGGGGTATATGGGATTCTTACTCACCAATGCCTATTTTCATTATACGATGACCTCACTTATTCTTGCGGTTTTGTGCTTATATTATTTTGCCGGCTTGTTGTTAGGTTTGCTCCCTACAGAAGTGCGTGTTTCCTGGGAAGGGCATGTGTTTGGTTTTATATCCGGCGTAACGACAGCCTTTTTTTTACCGCAACTCCTTCATTTTACATATTCTTTCCCACTTTTTTCATAACTGGTCTATACTGAACTTGCACTTACATTAATGAGGAACCAGTATGGATATTAAACAATTTTTCGTCGACGGTATCGCCAACTTACAGTATCGTAATGGTACATTTCGCTTTGAATTAGCTAGTTATGGTCAGCCAGATAAAAGTGATGGTGCTGATAAAAATAAAGCTAAGCTCAACCGACATGCACAAGTCGTTATGGCACCGCAGTCATTTATTCAAGTGGCTGAAACCATGCAGCGTTTTATTAAAGAAATAGAAGACAAAGGGATCATCAAATTTAACAAACAAGATGATTCAACAGACATCGAAGACGAAGTAACAAAAGCAAAACATTAAAATTTAATCATGCTTCACGAGCATTCGCTCGTGAAGCAATTTTTACCTCATTTAGAATGGTACATCATCATCAAAGTCATCAACCGCAGCTGCAGGTTGTGATGCAGGCGCACTACTAGAGCTAGCCTTAGACGATGGTTTGGATAATCCACCCGAACTGGCTTGATTAAAGTCACCACTAGCTTCACCACGTGAATCTAACATCTGCAAATCATTACCCACGATTTCAGTGGTATAACGATCTTGACCATCACGATCTTGCCATTTACGTGTACGCAAGCTACCTTCGATATAGACTTTAGAGCCCTTACGTAAGTATTCTCCTGCAATCTCACCTAAACGACTGAATAAGACAACGCGATGCCATTCGGTACGTTCTTTGCGTTCACCGGATTCTTTATCACGCCAGCCTTCAGAGGTTGCAACAGATAATGTTGCAACAGCGTTGCCATTCGCGGCATAACGAACCTCAGGATCGTTACCTAAATTTCCGATGAGTATTACTTTATTAATTCCTCGAGCCATTGATTGATCTCCTGTGTTGAGGATTGTTTAAATGATGCGTTCATCAAGATGAACGTAACTGTTCTCTAATCTGGTCTAGTGTTACGATTTGTCGGTCCACTTTTAAATAAATAACGCGCTCTTCAGGCGCGATGGAAGCATCTTTAACGCCCTTAATGGCCAACAAAAATTGCAGCGCCTGATCGGGGATCAGGTCATCTAAGGGTAATATCTCCGTACTCAAATGCTTCGGCTT
>DAOUQR010000168.1 GCA_030625525.1 Pseudomonadota bacterium
TATTGCGCAAATTGAAAATAATAATTTAACAAAGAAACTCATGGCAATCTGGGAAAAAGCTCTAGCATCTACATGGCAACATGACCCTGTTTGGATTCATGGTGATATTGCTGTAGGCAACTTACTTGTAAATAACGGTAAACTTGTTGCTGTAATTGACTTTGGCCAACTTGCTATTGGTGATCCGGCCTGTGACTTAGTAATCTATTGGACCTTTTTATCAGGACACAGTCGTGAAATATTCTGTGATCTTTTAAATCTTGATGATGATACCTGGGACAGAGCACGTGGCTGGGTGCTTTGGAAAACGCTATGCGCGCCAATAGCAGGAGAACATGGCATTCCGTTACGTGATGAAATAGATCTGGAGTTGTTGCTAAATGAAAGACGATGAGCTGTGTTTATGGCTAATAAAAAATATTGCAGGAGATGGGTGTAATGGGTAATGAGTTATGGCATCCAGACATCAATATCACTGATGATTTTGCTAAAAGCATTCTCATAAAGCAATTCCCTAGGCTTTCGCCTGTAAAAATAAAATGTATTGGGGAAGGATGGGATAACAAAGTATTTCTTGTTAACGATCAATTTATTTTTAGATTTCCACATAGAGAAATCGCGGCATCACTTATTGAAAGAGAAAATACTGTTTTAGAGCATTTGCAAGATCTAGTTAATTTGAAGTTACCCAACCCTATCTATGTCGGGAAGCCTGGCGGTAATTATCCCTATCATTTTCACGGTTATCAAATGATTAACGGCAAATCTGGTTACCACGCTAATCTTTCAGCCACTTCACGCAATAAAAGTATTACAAAACTCGCTAAATTCTTAAAGCGATTGCATAGCATTACTGAAGCCAAGGCGGGTGCAATAGGCGCAAAAGATCAAGTTTTTGATAGGACAGATGTTGTAAAAGCAGTTAATGCTTTAACGGACCGCGTAGAAAAAATAAATGCACGGAATATAGCTTTAATTAACCTAAGCGCTTTTAATGAAGAAATGAAAATTGCAGCTGCTGTTAACTTGCCTAAAACGAAAGTGCTGGTGCATGGGGATTTATATTGCCTACATCTCATGTTTGATAATGAAGAATTAGTTGGGATCATTGATTGGGGTGATGTTGGTATTAACAATCCAGCTGTTGATCTTGGTGTTATCTTTAGTTTTTACCCAACTGACTGTCATCAAACTTTTTTTGATATTTATGGTGACATTGATTCACAAACCCATGCCTATGCCAGATTTTTAGGGCTATACAGTGCTATTACCGTCATGCTTTATGGCCATGACATTGATGACGTGCAACTGGTACAAGAGGCTAAAGAATCAATACTACGCATTAATTCAAAACTATTGGAGCAAGTCACATGAGTGAAATCAATATTCGCGAAGCAAATAGCGATGACTTACCTTCCATTATACAACTACTTGCCGATGACCCACTTGGCGCTCAACGAGAAGACAGTACGATGCCATCCAACACGCTTTACCTCAAGGCATGGGATAACATTTCTAAAAACAGTAACTCTGAAATATTTGTTGTAGAAGATCAAGGTAAAGTAATTGGTGTCGCTCAATTAGATTACTTACAATACCTCACCTACCAAGGCGGACGTCGAGCTCAAATTGAAGGCGTTAGAGTTCATCAAGAATACCGAAATAAAGGCATTGGAAAAAAACTATTTCAATTTCTCATAGAGGAAGCCCGCCAGAATTATTGCCATCTAGTTCAGCTCACAACAGACATCACTCGATCAGATGCCCTAAAATTTTATGAGAGCCTTGGATTTGTGCAAAGTCATATCGGTATGAAACTTCACTTTGAAAAAAACACGGGGGCTGATAATGAGCCAAAGCTGTAAACGCAATTATTTCATAATGTAGCCATGTGGCGGTTGGTTGCAGCTTCCGTGGCACCGGGCACTAGCTCAACAAAGTATTTAGTACGTTTGCACAATGTAGGAAGACAGGCCAGTCTTTCGAATGGGCATCAACAGCCCATACCGCAGCCAGTACCGCTTGTGCAAAACCCCAAGCGACGACTTTCTGTTGATCAAATCCCAACAAATCAGATAAGTCAGTGGCTCGACGCTCTAAACACTGTTTAAGATTGCTTTTGTTAGCAATTGCAGGAATAGGATTACGCAACAATGCGCCCACTTCATACTCTGACTCCCCAATAACGCCCTTAGGATCAATAGCTAACCAGGGTTCGCGACCAGCTGAAAGTATATTAAAATGGTGTAAATCGCCGTGTAAAAGTACGCGATGATGAATATCTTGATGTAAATCACTTGCAAGCTGTTTGGCCTGGGCGATCAGGCGGGGTGAAAATCCAGCGGGTAAATCTATAAATTGATCTAGCCGTTGAAACCATTTTTCTGTCGTTGGAAATTCATGCTCCCAGGGTTTTGCCTTCCAAATCTTTGTCATGATCCCTGCAGCGATACTCATGGCTTCCGTATCATTTTTGACTGCCACCAAATTATTGCCAGGCACTAATGCCTCTAGCAATAAAATGCCGTCTTGACTATCTGAGTTAAGCAAGCACACGATGCCGTCGCCTCGCATCAGGTTTAATGCCTGAATTTCATTTTCGACTTCGCTGGATGGCACACATATTTTTATGACAACTGAATCACCATCGTACGTCTTACAACGCGCAGTATAGCTGAATGATAGATCGGGCAAAGGGTCTCCAACCACAATATTAAATTTGTCTTCATATTTTGATATCAAATTAGGTAGATCACTGAGCCACGCCTCACCCTGTAAACCGAAAGTGTTAATGATTGTGTTATTGAAAAAGTGTGGTAATTTCATATTAAAATAATAACTTGATCCTCACCCTGCGTGAGGCTTTATGATTGTTTAATTATTGATGCTAAAGGTGATGATATGAGTTTAATGAAGATTGGTCAAATCGCTAAAATGACAGGGGTGACGGTTAGAACGCTTCATCATTATCATGAAATTGATTTACTCATCCCTTCGAGTCGTTCGGATAAGTTTAAACAGGAAGAGTATCCTAGCGTTGATATGCTAACCCGCTCGCTTGGTGAGGTCGATCATGACTAAAATTAAAAAAGTCACTTTTAATAGCGAATACCCTTTGGCAGGAACCTTATCTATACCGAAAAACACAGGAAAATCATTACCCGCTGTTATCATTATATCCGGTTCAGGATACGCTGATCGGGATGGAAATGTCGGATCGTTTAAGTCAAATATTCTACTTGAATTATCCACTCTGTTTCTGAGCATTGGATTTGTTACACTCAGGTACGATAAACGCGGTGTCGACAAAAGTGCTGGCGACTATTATGAAGCAGGTCTCAACGATTACATTAATGACGCAGTTTCTGGCGTACAATATCTCAAATCACTCAACGAGGTTGATGAAAACAAGGTCGTTATTTTGGGCCATAGTGAAGGTGCATTTCTCGCACCCGCAGTTTATGAGCAAGAGCCCGTGAGTGGGTTGATTCTCTTGTGCGGCACATCCTCACCCGGAAAAGACATTATGCCATTGCCAGCTAAAAAAGTGGTGAAGGAGATCCAAAAAGCGAGCGGCATAAAAGGTTTTCTACTCCGATTGTTCAGACTTGATAAACTGATAAAAAAACTCTGGGATAGTACAAATAACAAAGCACTAAACACCGATAAAGCTGTCATTAAATTATTTGGCATCAAAAAATTTAATGCCAAATGGCTCAGGGAATCCTATGATTTTGATGTGCGAACTTATCTAAAAAAAATCAATTGCCCATCCCTCGTTTTGGGAGGGGAAAAAGATATTCAATCTGATCCAAACGAAGTTGAGGAGATTGCGGCAATGATCCCTTCTGCGGTGGTCAGTAAAATCATTCCCAATATGAATCATATTTTG
>DAOUQR010000194.1 GCA_030625525.1 Pseudomonadota bacterium
GTCATAAATTTACCTCTGCTAATGATTCAAAAAAAACACGCAACGATAAGCGAAAGACCGGGTGTGGTCAAGCTGGCCGCGCCGGGTCTTGTACTTTTAAATAGCCAAATATGGCTCGTTGTTGCGCGTTTTTCAAAGACATCACCCATCCCTGTGTTGTTGCTGTTAAGTCTTAGTTAAGAGGATGAATCTTAAGGAAAGCTTAATGCGACTTTAGGATTTTATGCTGTGTCTGGCATCTTAGTGATTTCTATTCCTGATCTGTCTTCTTGCGGGTTGTAGTGTGGCGCTTTAAACGTGGTGCTCTTGCTTTCAGTGGCAAGTTGGCATCTTGCAATTTTCGACCTAGCTCATCATCTTTTGCCAACAGGCGTAAGTCTTTTTCGAGACCTAAACATAATAAGACACTGAGATAAGCGCCCATTGATACACTGGCCTCTCCGTGTTCAATGCCGCGCAGTGTATTACGTGAAATGCCAGCGCGCTGAGCAACTAGGGCTGCGGGAAATTTTCGACGCAGTCGAGCGAGGCGAATGTTTTCGCCCAATTCCGTTAATAAACGCTGTAATGAGGGTAGCAATACGTGCTTCTCTCTTCCCATAATGCTCAATACTTTAATCAATATGTTAGGTTAGTGGTCATACTATTGGTCATTACAGCATGTTTCTGGGGGTTGTTACTCTAAAGTTCTGTTGTGTTAAACTTGGCCGGATTTTTTTGAATAACCTTGAACGCTAAGTCTTTTGTCCAAGCGATTTTGATTAGTGTTGGCACATCACTTGGATCCGGCAATATCTACCAAAATATTTTGAATCTTTCTGTCTTGATGTTCACTGTCAACAAGTATTCAAAAGTGAACATGAGTAGAAGAATGATTGTGCTCATGTTCATAATGGAATACACTTCAAAAGTGAACATGAATCAGGAGTTGTTGATGGCTAATGAAATTATCGGTCGCGAATACGAGTGCGAAATATTAGCGTCTGTTTTGACATCTAAAAAGCCAGAATTTATTGCGCTGTATGGTCGAAGAAGAGTTGGAAAGACATATTTAGTAAAAAATTTTTTTATGCAACGCAAATCTGTTTTTTTTAGTATAACCGGTGAAAAAGATGCGCCAATGAAAAATCAGATTAATCATTTTACTCAACAGATAAGTGCAATTTTTTATAATGGTGTGAAATTGGCTTCAGGTAGAAATTGGGATGAGACATTTGAATTACTGACTAAATCGCTCGATACGGTTAGCAAAAAAGAAAAAATCGTGATGTTTTTTGATGAGTTTCCTTGGATGGCAACTCAAAATTCTGGTCTTTTAAAGACACTTGAATATTACTGGAATCAGCATTGGTCATCAGACAATCGAATTAAGTTGATTATTTGCGGTTCGGCTGCCTCCTGGATCATTGATAATATTGTTAATAATACTGGCGGCTTACACAACCGGATAACGAAAAACATTTATCTTGAGCCACTAAATCTACTTGAAACAGAGCGATTTTTAAATGGAAATAGTATACAACTCAAAAGAAAGCAAATAATAGATTTATACATGAGTATGGGGGGGGTCCCATATTATTTAAATCAGATTGAAAAAGGACTGTCAGCGACCCAAATAATAGAATCGCTCGCATTTCAACGGAAAGGATTTTTGTTGCTTGAGTTTGATAAACTATTTTCATCATTATTTAAAAATTCACAAGTATACGAGCAAATAGTAAGAATTATAGCATCGCACCGTTATGGAATTGGTAAGCGGCAGCTTCTTGAAAAGTTGGGTAAAAAAGAACTTGGTAAAGGTGGTTTAGAAAAACTAAAAGCGTTGAAAGAATCTGGTTTCATTATTGAATTCAAGCCTCACATGCACAAAGAGAAAGGCCTTTATTATAAACTTATCGATAATTACTGCCTATTTTATTTACATTGGGTTGAGCCTGTACGTGATACCCTACTTAATAGAAGTCTCACTAAAGGCTATTGGGACAAAATGAAGCAAATGCCTGCTTGGCATAGTTGGTCCGGCTTAGCATTTGAAGCAATTTGCTACGATCATTTACCCCAGATCAGTAAAGCACTTGCTTTAAGCCCAACAGCAATTCCTAGTACGTGGCGATATGTGCCTAGAAAGATCAGTGATGGGAAAGGTGCTCAGATTGACCTGTTATTTGATCGCGATGATGATTCAATAACAATTTGTGAAATAAAATACACCGAAAAATCATTTGTTATCACTAAAGAATATGCTGAGAAGTTACAACAAAAGCTTGAGACTTTCAGAAGGGTCACTCGAACTAAAAAACAATTATTTTTAGTTATAATTTCTGCGAATGGAATGAAGAAAAACAAGTATTCCGAAAAATTGATTAATAGCGTTGTTACACTAGATGATTTGTTTAAAACTGTGTAATTGTGTAAGCCACTACTGATCTATCGAGAATGCGAATTCTAGAGTGGCTGGCATTGTGTTAAACTCGGCCTGATTTTTTTGAATAACCTTGAGTGCTAAGTTTTATGTCCAAGCGATTTATAGTGAGTTCTCCATTTAAACCGGCCGGTGATCAACCGACGGCGATCAAAACGCTCGTTGAGGGCTTAAATGATGGTTTAGCCAAGCAGACTTTGCTGGGTGTGACGGGGTCGGGTAAGACGTTTACGATTGCGCATGTGATCGAGGCGGTTCAGCGACCGACTTTAATCATGGCGCCTAATAAAACCTTGGCGGCTCAGCTTTATGGTGAAATGAAAGAATTCTTCCCGAACAATCCGGTTGAGTATTTTGTTTCTTATTATGACTATTACCAACCGGAAGCCTACGTGCCCTCGTCGGATACGTTCATCGAAAAAGATGCGTCGATTAACGAGCATATTGAACGCATGCGATTATCCGCGACTAAATCGTTGTTGGAGCGTAAAGGGGCGATTGTGGTGTCGTCGGTTTCTTGTATTTATGGTTTGGGTGATCCGGATTCGTATTTAAAAATGTTGCTGCATGTTGCCTGTGGCGAGGAAATTGGTCAGCGTGACATCCTCAAGCGTTTAACGGAATTGCAATACACGCGTAATAATTTAGATTTGAAACGCGGTACGTTTCGGGTACACGGTGATGTTATTGATGTTTTTCCGGCGGATTCCGATAAAGAAGCCGTGCGGATTGAGCTGTTCGATGATCAAGTTGAAAATATCCAAACCTTTGATCCATTGACCGGCGAAATTTTTAAAAAACATTCACGCATTGCAATTTTTCCTAAAACCCATTACGTGACACCGCGTGAAAAATTATTAAGTATGATCGAGTTTATTAAAGTTGAATTGAAAGATCGATTAGAACAACTTCGAGGTGCAAACAAACTGGTTGAAGCGCAACGTCTAGAGCAGCGTACACGTTTTGATATAGAAATGATCCAGGAAATTGGTTATTGCTCCGGCATTGAAAATTATTCACGTTATTT
>DAOUQR010000181.1 GCA_030625525.1 Pseudomonadota bacterium
GAATAACGGTCGCCAAGCCCTGCCCTACATCCAAAACAGTCAGTGACATGTTGCCAAACTTTGGGACCGACACCATCGGAAAAAACAATAAAAAACCGCCAAGCACTCCAGACCATCGCCAATGTGTTTTTTTAGGATAAAAAAGAATAAGCACGCTAATAAAAATCAAAACAACATCATACGAATGCGCAATTCCCCAATGCCAGACTGAATAAGGTAAATTTTCAAACCAGGCTAATAGGAGCATTAATGGCTTTAATGACAAACTCGCCAATGAAAAACACAGTTGTGCAAGGTTATTATTTAACAATAAAAACACGAGCCCCAGTAAACTAAGTGGAACCGTCACAAAACTCACCCAAGGAATAGCAACAATATTGGCGGGGATAGCGACCAAGGATATTTGTTGAAAATACCATAAACTCAATGGCAGCATTCCCAAAAATAACAAGCCTTTAGTACGAAACGCACGATGCCATACGCTGAGAGTAGAATTAATATTGGCATAGAGAATTAATCCAACAGCCGCAAACGAAAGAATAAATCCCGTGTCTTGATACGCTTGTGGATCAATCATCAAAATAAGAATGAACGCCAGCATCAACGCTTGCATCAAGGGCAATACACGCCGCAGCAATTTTGCAGCTCCCCAGACACTGAGCATAATCAAGGCTCGAACGGTACTGACGGCAAAACCTGCTAAAGCGGCATAGATCAAAGCGCCGATTAAACTCCCGACAACCGCAAAATCTTGGGCGGGTCGCCATAAACATAATCGCATAGAGCGCTTACAACACCACAAAATAAGCATATAAATAATGCCTGCAACCATACCCACATGTAAGCCTGATATTGCCATTAAATGCGCCGTGCCGGTTTTTTGAAAGATCTGCCAATCATTTGGAGCCATGTCTGTACGCACTCCGATCAGTAATGCGGCGATGATGCCACGATAATTGGACGTGCCAGCGGAATGCTGTCGTATCTTATTGAGAATTGACTGGCGAAGTTGTGTTAACAGATATCTGTTTGTTTGCTTAAGCAACTTTCCCGGATGTTTTTTTGTCGAGACATAGCCAACCGCATCGATCCCTTGGCGATGCAAATAGCTCGCGTAATTAAAGCTATTCGGATTTTTAAAGCCATGTGGCTTTTTTAATTTAACCCAAAGTTGCCAACGTTCTCCGACTTTCAATGTCGGCGCATTGTTGTACCAATTCAAACGCAATCGCCATTGGTGGTATTGAAAATCGAAGCGATCATATCTTGATTTATGCTGGGGGATTGATGCTACAATGCCTGAGATTTTTAGCGTTCGTTGGAGTTGCTGGTGAGGAATTTTTTTGATGGGCAGCAACGCGTGCACACTAAACGCCAAACTGTAAAATATAAAATAAAATGCGATACGGACGCTCATCGCCAAGATGCTCACTCAATGTCAGGGAATAGAAATCAATGCCAAAAGGAATTATAAAGAAACTATTTGTTAAAAACAACTTGTTTGGGCGCAAGTATTTTCGAATTTTTGGTCAACGGCATTTAAACCCTAATCTCTGGCACCTGAATCGATTCAGTGTCTCACGTGCGTTTGCGATTGGCTTGTTTACGGCGTTTCTACCGATCCCTTTTCAAATGGTTTTTGCGTGCGGATTAGCCATTATGTTTCAAGGCAATCTCCCGGTGTCAGTCGTCTTGGTTTGGGTCACGAATCCCCTGACCATCGGTCCTATTTTCTATTTTGCCTATCACGTGGGTAGTTGGATTTTGGTACATACGCCACGTGCCATTGAATGGCAGACCAGTTGGAAATGGTTAAGTGCCCAACTCGGACAATCCTGGCAGCCGTTGATCGTTGGATTGTTATTCTGTGGACTGTGTAGTGCGTTGATTGGTAATTTGCTCATTCGAATTGTTTGGCAAAGCTGGGTCGTCTATAAATGGCGGGCACGTGCTAAACGACAAAATAGGTTTAAAACACAAAATTAAGGTATAAATGTAGCACTAAACTGCGATTCAAGTGCATCCGCTTATTCCAGGCGCTCCGCGCCCTGCATGCGCGGCTGTGAATTGGCCTCAGGCCTGACCCCAGCTAGCTCAAAATTATCGACTTAAGCGGTCTGTTCGCGCAGTTCTTCTGAAGGCGACTCACTCAGTTCAACCGCGTGGATTTGTCCATCTTGTATTTGATAAACCCGATCCATGCGTCTGGCTAAGCGCAAATCATGCGTCACGATCAATAAACTAGTTTGCAAATCTTGATTCAATTCCAACATGGTTTCATAAACTTTATCGGCCGTTTGCTGATCCAAGTTTCCGGTAGGCTCATCCGCTAACAGGCACATGGGATTCGTCACCAGTGCGCGTGCAATCGCCGTACGCTGTCGCTCACCGCCGGATAATTGCGAAACTTTATGTGATAAACGTTCTGCAAGGCCTACTTTCGATAATAATTCAGAAGCTTGCTTGGTTGCTTGCACCACTTTGACACCACGGACCAACAAGGGCATGGCTACATTTTCTAAGGCACTAAATTCAGGCAGTAAATGATGGAACTGGTAAACAAATCCCAATTTATAATTTCGAATCTGACAGCGTTGCGTTTCATTCACTCGATGAATATCAACACCATCGATCAACACTTTTCCAGCGGTCGGAGTATCTAAGCCCCCCATCAGATGCAATAACGTGCTTTTCCCCGAACCTGACGGACCCAAAATCGCAACCCGCTCACCCCGTTCCACACTAAAATCAATGCTTTTTAACACTTCAACATTCAGTTCACCGTCAACATATGTTTTTTGTAACTGCTGACATTGCAATACGAGATCAGTCATAGCGTAACGCCTCCGCTGGTTGTGTTCGCGACGCACTCCAAGCCGGGTAAATCGTTGCTAGAAAACTTAAACTCAATGCAACCAACGAAACCACCATCACATCACCCCATTCTAATCGTGATGGCAGGCTATCGACGAAATAGACACTGGCTTCGAACAAGGTAATATTGAGAGAATTTTGTAGCCAGTTCACGATTGCCGGCGCATTCAAGGCTAACAAGATGCCACCTCCAACGCCTAAGAGAGTACCAATCACACCGACAAAACTGCCTTGCACCATAAATATATTCATGATCGTACGAGGCCGTGCACCAAAGGTTCGCATGATGGCAATGTCCGATCGCTTGTCATTCACAATCATGACCAAGGATGAAATTAAATTAAACGCGGCCACCGCAATAATTAATGTCAAAATCACAAACATCATGGTTTTTTCCATTTTAATAGCTTCAAACAATGCGCCGGCTAGAACCGTCCAATCACTCACGGTGTAGTTCGGTGGAATTTTTGAAACGAGATCGTCTGCAATTTGCGGGGCTTTATACACATCATTGACTCGCAAACGCAAACCAGAGACTTTGCCGGGCAATTGAAACAGCCGCTGCGCATCGCCCATATTAATAAACGCTGATCGTATTTGTTGATTAAATCCCGTTCCCAGAGAAAAGACACCACTCACGGTAAATGACTTATATAATGGTTCGATGCCAAAAGGCGTGATGTTGGGTTTAGGGATCATCACCGTCAATCGATCCCCCGGTACAACACCGAGACGTGCCGCTAAATTTTCATCGAGGATCA
>DAOUQR010000080.1 GCA_030625525.1 Pseudomonadota bacterium
CTTCATCTTTTGACGCCAAGGGAAGCATGCTGCGTTTTATTTGAAGCGTATTTCTAAGTTTTAGAAAATGGGGCCGTCTATTTAATGGTAGCTCAGCAAGTTTAAATTTCTCGAGTAATGTGTCTTGTCTATTGAGCGTTGTAGGGCTATCGATTAATTCTGACTCATCATCTTCAATTCTTTTAGCTTGTGGCCGTTGTTTATCAAGTCGTGCAGCGGCCTCGACGCAGTGTTTAAAAAATAGAGGTGAAACGTTTTCATCCGTGATTAGGGTATTGCATGACTCGATATCTTTATCATCAATGTTCTCTATATACAAACGCGCAAGCAATTTTACATATTTTGGATTGGCGTGATCTTTTTGAACTTCCTCGATAAGGAAGTTTTTAATTTCCTCACATGCCCATAATGCTTTTGCTCGCTCTTCATTAAGCTCAAATTCGATTTCGATTGGTTTTTCTTTGATGATTTCAAGCAAAAAAGTTAAATGATTATTGTCGAGACTGCTTTTTGCCTTAAATAAAAGAAGATTGAGTAAATTCGGGCTCCAGATGAGCGCATCAATAAACTCACCACTTTTTGCTTGTTTAAATAAGTGGCCGACATCAATATTGCCTACGATAAAATCAGGCTTGTAGTCTGGATTTAATAATAAGAGCGTCGCTAACGCACGAGTTTTCTTATTGCGCGTGCAAAAATTAATTTTCTGATTGTCTGGATCAATCTTAACTAATTGAGCCAGATGAGCTTTGATGTCATCAGCGTCAATGGAGCCTTCCCCATCAAATAAAGCGCCAATATCATCGATGCTATATTTTGCAAATCGAAGTTTTAATGAGTGCTTGCTTAAGTCCGAAGCTGTTCGTTCATCTTGATTCCAATTAAAATGATGTTTAGTCATCAATTGTGTGAATGTTTTGAGGTTGTTGCAACTAGTTACGATTTCCGAGCGAACTTGATTAAGAAGAAAATTACGCATCGGTTGACTGTAGTATGAGAATTCAGCGCAGCGATTGAAGATGTACTCATTAAAGTCTACACCCTTAGCCTTCCCCATTTGTAATATGTCTTCAAGAGGCTTGTCATCCCGCCCAAGATCGTCATCCCGCGGCTTGACCGCGGGATCCATTTCTGTATCAGGCTCTTTTTCATCAAACAATTTAAGAAAAGCGAAAACAAGAGCTTCAGCCACGCTCTTTTCAGCTGCAAATTTATCAATAATGGGTTGAACTTTCTCATTCTTTATCAGCTTTAAAAATACATCAGGCCTTAGCTGATTTATAATGTCTTGACGGTAGAGTCGGTGCTTGCGCTTAGTTGTTTCTTCGTCTTCTGGCTGCAAGAGCTGTTTGATCGCTGTAATGTTATCTGATTCACAGATCAGATTAATCAACGTTGGGTTTTTACGAATAAATTTTAAAGCTTTTGGGTTGAAAGACTCTTTACTAAGCTCAACCACATGCTCTTCGCTAGTTAAGTTCTTAATCCAGCTGAGGATTTCTTTCTGTGAAGGCGTTTTGCCTTCGAATGCATCATTTAAATCTGTGCACTCAGCATCGACAAGCTTACCAATCTCATCGCCAGATAATAACTCTTGAACCTGTTTGAATGTCAGCTGACTGTCATATAAGACAAAATTTCGGTCATTCGATTGTAATTGACCTTTGAGAATGAAATCGAATAAGGCTCTAGTTTGTTGAGCTTCCTTAACATCCTCTTCTTCAACGGCCTTAACCGGATGCAGGTCACCCGCTTGGCGAGTGTGTCCCAAAATGGTATTGATGATACGTTTCGAATGCTTAGTCCAAAACCTATCATCAATACCAAATCGAATAATCGGAGTAACAACTTTATCAACCATACAGTCTACCTAATAATATAAATTTCTTGAGAGGATGATCTATATTACCAAGCAAAGCTTAAGAAAATATTATGTAAATCAATTAAATGCCGAATCTAGGATAATGGCAGGATCAGCAAATCTTGTTTTAACTCCCCTTGTTCTGCTTAGGTTTTTCAATTGTAATGTATAGATACTCAGCCACATTGGGATAGAAAGAGCGGTTATTAACAGCAATTTTACAAATATTTGTCTCTGTAAGGTTAGTTCCTAAATACAGGCGGTTTTTATAAATAGCCCGACATACTGAGATGATGCTACTTTTATAGAATCCTACAATGACCGGTTTAGTTCCATAGGGGCTTTTCAAAGCCCATTGATTGAACCAATTTTTCCAACTGATCTTCGAGGGATCGCCGCTCAGCGTTTTGTAATTATTTGCTTTAATCAATTTATTGTTAGAAATAATGACGCATTGATTATCAATAATAATACCCGCGAGTAGGGCTTTATTCAGGTTTATTTGGCAAATTGATTGCGGTTGATCATTTCGAATCGCTAAAACCAGCGGATTTCCAAGCGTCTCTTCCCAGGTAATGCCCGCGCTAGCATAGGCTTTCGATAGTTTTTTTAATTGTTGTGCTCGGTTTTTATCTGATTTATCGGTGTGTGTATCGTTGATATGTTTTTGTTTCCCAGGATTGAATGGCGCATGATAGAAAACGTAATTATTTAATAACACAGTGGTCGATATCAGTAAAAGCGCAAGCATGATATTGATCGTTCCGAGTGATTTTGACCAGATAGTGCGTTTTCTGAGTGAATTAACGGCATAACTGAGGCTGTATAAAAACAAAAAGCACGAATTAATAAACAAATTAAAATTAAACTGATTAAATCCAACGCTTACGATACCGTTGAGTTGATAGGTGCCTAGATTCGTTTCAAATTTTGCACTCGGAAACATTATTGTATATAGAATTGCTGCAGTAATGAGCGGAAACAAAACAATCATGATGTTGATCATTCGAGTTAAAGCTTTGCCGTAAGGCGATTCGACATCACTATCTTGATAGACACCGTTAATAAAAATAATCAAAGCCACCGAGTAGAGCGAAAAGATATAGGGGTTAAGGTTGATGTCTCGTGTGACCAATATGGTTGTTAGCATCCAGGCTAGGATAAATAATAATCCGATAAAACATATCATTGGTAACAACCAGCGACAGATTTGTAGTAATAGAAAACGTAGATTTCGAATCACGGTATCAGTCTGTTCTACAATATAGAGTCCCAGCGATGCAAACGTTGTTGATGCCGCAATACTGAACCAGATGCTGGTGAATAAATCATAGAAAAAATTGATCCCAATTACAGAAAATAAACCACTCCAAATGAATAAAACGATCCAGCATAAGCCCGTAAATAAAGCCGCGACGGCAAGTTTGGTGAAGGTATCCCATACGGCATAAAAAAGGGTGGGGTACTGTATTTTCAAACCGTCTTTGTGATAGCTCATATGGAAGCTATTCATTGCATACGCACTGATGAGCGGTAATAAGATCGCGTTAGGTGCTTCACTATTTAACCACTGAAAGGGGGAGGCCGCTAAAAAGCTCGTGACCAACGCTGTGATAGCTAATTGAAATAGCGAGGCGTTATTTCTATACGCCAGTAAAAACATCAGTGAAAAGAGCGTGATCCAGCCATACCAGAGCGGAAATTCAATTTTATATGCGTTCAAGAGTGCTAAACTTAATCCAGTCAGTAGACCTAGAGTTAAAAACGGAAGCAGGGATAACTTTTTCTCAGTATTCATACGCATTCATTGTTGTTCGTTGTTGCCGCTAGTCATAGCGGGAGTGGTTAAATGACGAAATCAGCACCGATTGCATCGGCTGGATCATGGCTTTCAGCTGGGATTTCTTTGTTTTTTAAGCCTGCTTCGATACGTAATTCACGATACTTCGTATATTCAGGGCTACCGCTTAATGGCTTCTTCCCAAGCGGTGAATCATAGTGAGAGGGCATTTCCATCTCTTTAGGGCTACGCTTATGTATCTCAGATTTAACTTTATCTGTGATGCTCTCACACAACAGATTGCGAATAAACTTATCAAAAGCTGCTTTACTATTTCCACCTCCTGAATTCGCTGCCCAAGCACCCATAACTAAGAGGTTGAGCCAGAAGGATTTAAATATATTACCAAAAGACATTTGTCCTGACGCATTGGTTGCTGCACAAAGAAGCACTGCATAATAAGCGGAAGAATTAGTAACGCTGTTAGCTCTGGCATAAGGATTTAAATGTTTCAGTGCTTTCTTTCTATCTTTTGTGAGGCGGCGTGCTCGCTTATAACCCAGCCTCGCCCAATCATTGACAAATAATCCTGTTTTTTGAATGCGAAGCCCAATAAGTTCCTTAATTCGAAAAAAAATCGAATAGGTTGCATCGGCATTGAACGCCGTATTGCCAGAGATACCTGCGGCACTGACCCCTGTTGCTATCGTGGTTGCTTTGGCTGTAGCCATGTTCGGAGAAAAGATAAATAATGACTTAACCCCACTGGTGATCCCTGTCATAAAATAGGCGAAGGTGACGGCAACGAGTGCGGCGGTCGCAATCAGTCCAAAACAGACGGTAGCGATGGCTCTACCAATACTGTGAGATAGTGATTCTGCTGGTTTTTTTAAAAATTTACGCAAGAAGTTTTTACCGACATTCTTTATGCCATTTTTTTGAACCAATGATTTGACTCGTACGTTGAGGGTCAAATAAAAGAGTGATGATAGTACGGCAGTTCCAACGATGGCTAAAAATATAGCCAGACCAAAAGGAAGGCCAATACTCGTGACGGAGTATATTGTTAATAAGCCAAAAAATGCACCGCCAGCAAGTGCAATGATCGAGGTTGAGACCAAGGGGATCTTCTTATACCAAGGTAATTCTTCACCGTTATTGCCTTTGAGGATCTGGGTTCGGTCGACTGAAAAGCTTCGATAGGTATAAATACAAGCGCCAATAAAGAGCACAAAATTACAAATTAAGGCACCTACCAACACAGCTGCGGCTAAGCTGAACCCGCCAGCGCCGGCTATCCCTACAGTCAGGAGTAATTTTTGGATACCAAAAAAGGCGACTAAGGCTTCTGAGGTTGCCACTGAGCCTGTTGTAATTATCGCCGCAATTCGTACACCTCTAGTTTTGGCATTATGTCGCGAGCGTTTTTTATACTTAGCGAATGCATTATCGAGCTCATGATCAGCGTCGATAGGCAGGTTGACATATTTTTGTTGGCCGTCAAAGGCCAGTTTGCCTTGGGTTTGGATGCCACTGACCATCCCAAATGAATCCGCAACGGTGCGCAAATGTTTTTTCCATTTTTTTAACATCGCTTCATTGTCTTCAATCCACTTTATATTGTCGTGTTGATAGACGTCGTCAAAATCTTTTTTGCGTTTTTCATGAATAATGTGATTTGCGTAATTGAAAATTTGTTCAAGGGTGAGCAAGAAGCGTCTTAAACGCTGCTCTTCTGAGAGTGTTTTGTCTTTCCATAATGCTTTTAAATGATGCTGCATGAGGGTGATAACATCTTGCATCTGGTTTTTGATTAAGAAGCGGCTGAGTTTGATTAGGGGTAAATTGCCGCGGGTGTAATCCATTTTTTTTAGCGTTTTGCTGCGGTGGGTGTCTTTAATTTTGACGCCGTTAATATCAAAGTTTTTAGCTTGGGGTAACCAATGGCTGGATTTAAATTTTAATCGATAGGGATGGTTAATCGCAAAATCATTGACGTAATTGAGGGTTCGGCCAACTTCAACCAAGGTATCTTTATAATGCTTTTGTAAGCCGAGCCGGGCTAGGGGGGTTAAGGCGGTTTTTTCGACGGGTACGTCTGTGTTGAGCGTTGTGTCGACGCCAAAATCTCGAGCGAGCTTGGTTAAATGATGGCGGTACTTATGTTTTTGTTCGTAGCTAAGATGTATTTTTTGCTTGCGAAACCCTTCTGATGCGATTTTTATTACATTTTCGAGCCGATATTTCAGCGAATCTTTTGAATGTAAGTAGCCATGCTTCATGGAATAGATGATTTTATCTTGTCCGATTCCATGTAAAAAGCGAATGAATTCCATTAAGCCGGTATGGTAGCGGTAGCGTTTTCCTGATGATTCATCTTT
>DAOUQR010000101.1 GCA_030625525.1 Pseudomonadota bacterium
AAGATGTTATCAACCGTACGACGATGTGGCTTGAAAAATGCGCTCATGATTAAATCCCTTAGCTTAGCCCGATTTCAGAAATATAGCGTATTTTGCAAAAACTACAATGTTTATTATGAAACGAATTGTAACTAGCATTGCAGTTGAGTACACTGGGACCCCATTTCCATGGAGGGAGAGAAGCATGACCGATACACCCGCAATAGCTCAGGTAACAGAAGAACAGTGTCGAGACTGGTTGATCCAACAAGTTTCAAAATTTACGAATTTAGCCGCAGAAAAAATTGATCCGGAGCAACCGATCAATCGCTACGGCCTTGATTCCTCAGCGCTTTTAAGTTTGGCCTGTGATCTAGAAGATTGGTTAAATAAAGAAGTTGAACAGACGACATTGTATGATTACCCAACGATTAATGCATTAGCGAAACACTTAGTTACGACCTAATTCAGGAAACCGCAAAGCGATTTCCTGAGTCGTGACGATTGATTAATAGCGATAATGATCGGGCTTATACGGTCCGTCCACATCAACATTAATATAGTTTGCTTGTGCTTCTGTTAATCGCGTTAAGCGAACACCTAATTTTTCAAGGTGTAAGTTTGCGACTTTTTCATCGAGTCTTTTAGGTAAGACATAGACTTGATTGCCATATCTGTCGTGATGTTCCCAAAGTTCGATTTGTGCTAACACTTGGTTTGTAAACGAAGATGACATCACAAAACTAGGGTGGCCTGTTGCACAGCCCAAATTCACCAAACGACCTTCTGCCAATACAATCAAACGTTTACCATCAGGAAAAATAACATGATCCACTTGGGGTTTGATGTTGTCCCACTCATATTCTTTCAGTGAAGCAATATCAATTTCATTGTCAAAATGGCCGATGTTAGAAACAATGGCGTTATTTTTCATTTCGACTAAATGCTCATGACGAATTACATGATAATTACCCGTCGCCGTTACAAAAATATCGGCAACGTTGACGATGTCTTCTAAAGTAACGACTTGATAACCTTCCATCGCGGCTTGCAGTGCGCAGATAGGATCAATTTCAGTGATATAAACCGTCGCACCTTGACCACGTAGGGCTTGAGCACAGCCTTTACCTACTTCGCCATAGCCGAAGATCACTGCTTTTTTACCCGCAATCATCACATCCGTTGCACGCTTTAATCCATCGAGTAAGGATTCACGGCAACCATAGAGGTTATCGAATTTAGCTTTAGTGACGGAATCGTTGACGTTAATGGCAGGCACGGCGAGTTTATCTTGTTTTGCCATTTCATAGAGACGGTGTACGCCCGTTGTCGTTTCTTCAGATAGACCTTTCACATTCGCTAAAATTTCAGGGTATTTATCATGCATGATTTGAGTTAAGTCACCGCCATCATCTAATAATAAGTTGGGTTGCCAACCGTCAGCGCCATTGATGGTTTGTTCGATACACCACCAATATTCATCTTCGGTTTCACCTTTCCAGGCAAAGATTGGAATATTTGCCGCGGCTATGGCTGCTGCTGCATGATCTTGGGTTGAAAAAATATTGCATGAAGACCAGCGAACTTCTGCGCCTAAGGCAATTAAGGTTTCAATTAAGACGGCGGTTTGAATCGTCATATGCAAACAACCGACGATACGTGCACCGGTCAGAGGTTTTGATTCACCAAATTCTTCACGCAATGCCATTAAGCCAGGCATTTCAGTTTCAGCGATTTGAATTTCTTTTCGGCCCCAATCAGCCAGTTTGATATCTGCTACTTTAAAGTCACTCATGTTTACACCTCTTCTTGACTAGTCCATTGTGATAAAGCATCAATGATTTTTTGTGCTTGATCACGGCTGGATATGTTAAATTTCGAACGCATCATATACTCACCACTGCGTTTTTGATAGCGTCGAATCGTATATTTATCCGCGCCGTACGCTTCTTTTTTAGCGTCCCAGTCTTGAAAACGAAAAATAATCGTTGACCATGCGCCCTTGGTTAAGACAATTTTATCTAACTCTTTTACCTTTAAGAGTCCGTCTTCTTCATAATTGACCGTTAAGCCTTCAATGTCACTTGACATGGGTTATCCTCACTGTTGTTTAATTGTTTCTAATTGACCGTTAACGAACTGTAACGTTAAGTTCGGTTGGTTGTTACCAAAATCATAAAGCCACTGGGTGACTTTTTTGTAACCCCGGCTTTCCATCGATGTGGAGCGATTTGTAAACGCTGGGGTGCCGCAGTTGTTTTGAACGGCTATTGCGGAATCACCCACAGCGATGGGCCCACCTTCGCAGAAATCACTGCCTTGCGTATTGGCACTACCTAAATTAATCGATGTGACTTTACCGTCTTTAACCGTGACCGTTGCAGTGACGCTGAGATTTCTATAGCCATTGCCCGTATGATAGAACAAATGCTCAACGTTAACTTTCTTTTTGACCTGTTGGTCACGCGTGACCTTGCTGGTTGGCGCGCCGCATTGTTGTTGTACTTTCGCAATGCTATCGCCGGTTTCAATATATTTGTAGGTGTTTGGACACATGAACAGTTCAGCTGAACTTTGTAATGGCGCGCTGAGAATAAATATAGTGAGGCTGATTTGAATGAATTTTTTCAGCATTACATCACTCCCAAGGCTAAGGTGATACCGATGCGCAGTAGCGGTTGTACGATAAAGCTCGTGACTAGATATAATAGAACAATCACTATAATCGGCGAAATATCAATTCCTGAAATGGCTGGGATCATACGTTGCGCCGGTGAAAGAAGTGGACCTGTTATGCGATAAATAATATCAAGTGCCGGTCCTGGCGGTGGATTAAACCAGCTGAGAACGGCAGAAATAATAATACTATAAAAGAAAATATTCAGTGTTTGCGCCAAAATATCTGCAAACGCCCAGATGAGTAAACCGCCAAAATGCGGGATAGAATGTGCTCTTAATAAAATGATCAAGGTGATTTTGACCATTTGAACGACTAATAATAAGGTGACCGTTGCTAAGTCGATACCATGAATACGCGGAATTTTACGGCTAATCGGTTCAACGATCGGTGAGGTAACGCGATAAATAAACTGCATGATCGGATTCGACTTATGGGTAAAAGTCCATTCAAGAATTAAACGCAGCAAGATAATCAGCGTGTATAAGTCAAAGACCAATTTGATTAAAAAGGCGAGAGGACTAAACATGGGGTTAGCGATCATGATGAACTCCCTTGTTCTTTAGTTGAAAGGCCTTTAGCACGGTCAATGGCTGCTTTTAGAGTATCATGGAGTGTATCGCGAATGCCTGAAGATTCTAGCGTTTGAATCGCGGCTTCAGTAGTGCCTCCGGGGGACGTCACTTGTTTGCGTAATTCCGGCAAACTTAGATTAGCCTGCATGCCTAAATGTGCTGCGCCTAGGCAAGTTTGTAAGGTTAATATTTGCGCTTTGTCGCGTGGCAAACCGAGTTCAGTCGCGCTATCAATCATGGCTTCCATGATTAAAAAGAAATAGGCCGGGCCACTGCCAGACAATGCGGTGAGTACATCTAATTGATCTTCATGTTCAACCCAAGTGGCAAGTCCGACGGCTCGCATGATGGATTCAGCATGGCTACGGTGATCCGCTGTAACAGATTCATTGGCAATTAAGCCCGTCGCGCCACTGCCGACCATCGCGGGTGTGTTTGGCATTGCCCGCACAATGGGGGTTTGAGGTGCTAACCATTCAGCTAATCGGGGTAAGCGCAAACCGGCGGCTAGTGAAATAACGACGGCTTGTTGTTCGCTCACTGCCTGTGAAATTTCTTCACATACCGTTTGCACCATTTTAGGTTTGACGGAAATGACGGCGATATCTGCATGCTTAACCGCTTCAATGTTGTCAGTGCTTGTTTGTATATTATATTGCGTAACTAAGAAGGTGAGTTTTTCTTGGTTACGGTTGCTCGCCCAGATTTTTTTAGGATCATAACCATCGGTAATCAAGCCACCAATTAAACTACGTGCCATATTTCCTGCGCCAATAAAGGCTATTGTTGGAGACGTCACAGAATGTATTCCTCAGTTTGTTTAGGTTCTCGGCCCAAAAATTGCCGTTCCGATTCGGATCATCGTCGCTCCTTCAGCAATCGCTGCAGGATAATCGCTCGACATGCCCATTGATAAAGAATCCAATTGTAAACCTTCCATGCGACATTGATCAAAGAGTATTCTCATTCGATTGAATTGTTTTTGTTGTTTTGATTTATCGAATGTGGCCTGGGGGATCGTCATTAAGCCTCGTAAGTTTAATTTCTTTAATGATTTGAGGTGAGTTGCTAAGGCTAAGACGTCATCGGGGGCCACGCCAGACTTGCTTGATTCGCCGCTGATATTGACTTGTAAACAAATATTAAGAGGAGGGAGTTGAAGGGGGCGTTGATTATTGAGGCGTTCAGCAATTTTTAGACGATCGACACTGTGAACCCAATCGAAATTTTCTGCGATGGCTTTCGTTTTATTGGCCTGGATGGGGCCTATAAAATGCCAGCATAGCTTCTGATTATCGATTGTTTGAATTTTTTCTACGGCTTCTTGAATATAATTTTCACCAAAATCACGCTGTCCGGCACTGATAGCCTGTTGGATCTCAATAATGGATCGAGTTTTGCTTACAGCTATTAAGCGAATGTTGGCCGGATCACGCGCACATTGCTGAGCAGCGTCTATAATGGATCGCTGTAGATGGTTGAGCTGGTGTTTAATATCAATCATGGAATTCACAAAAATAAGGTAACCGTATGGACATTACAGAACTTCTAGCTTTCGGGGTCAAGAACAATGCGTCAGATTTGCATATTTCTTCTGGATTGCCACCGATGATTCGGGTCGATGGCGATTTAAGAAAGATTAATCTCCCTCCTCTGGCTCAAAAAGATGTGCTGAAATTAATTTATGACATCATGAATGATAAGCAACGACGTGATTACGAGGAATTTCTCGACGCGGATTTTTCATTTGAGATCCCAAATTTAGCTCGCTTCCGTGTGAATGTGTTTAATCAAGAACGGGGTGCGGCCGGCGTGTTTCGGACGATTCCTTCGGAAGTGCTCAGTTTAGAAGCCTTAAATATGCCAGAAGTGTTTACGGATTTGGCGAAATTACCACGTGGCCTTGTCTTGGTGACGGGACCAACCGGTTCAGGTAAAAGTACAACGCTCGCAGCGATGGTCGATTATATTAATGAAACACGGGCTGACCATATATTAACGATTGAAGATCCGATT
>DAOUQR010000116.1 GCA_030625525.1 Pseudomonadota bacterium
TGTCTTAGCATTATTACACGAGATAAATAGTTTAAAAGAACAAAAGATCAGAATTTTCAAACCCTACGCCTCTATTCTATTAAATTTAACTATCAAAGCCAATGAAATGGAAGATAGATTATTATATCCACAAGCCATGAGTTGGTTAAATGATAATCGTGAGCAGTTTGCCAAACGTAGTTTAAGTGAAACGCTTAATGATATTAAGTGGAATGGCGCTACCAAACGCAAACACAAACATGTTCGCAACCTCTTAAAAGAATTTGAGAGCCTTTTGTGGATCCTAAATGAACCCTTCGAAACAACATTCAAAGAGGTAGCTTCATCACTGGCAAAAATACGTTACCGGTTTGATGACAATCACGTGAGCGAATTAAAAGATGAGTTTCAAATAAACATAAAGATAAAACCAAATAAAGAAAAAAACACTATTTATTCAGATGCCGACAGTGAAAGCAAAGAATCTTACTCGACCTTTTCGACAGGCCCATCATCCTGTCTTTCGGACGACCAAGAAAATACTGACTTCGAAATAATATTAGTTTTAGATACAAAAAATATTCTAGCAAAAACATTACAAAGCGCGCCTATCAAGCAACAAAAACTAGATGTGTTACTTGAAAACCTTCAAAAATGCGAGTCTCCTGAAGAGCTGTTGCAGTGGGGAGACGCGATTCATAAACAAGATACGCATCAAAAAAACAATCGATCCTCTGGAAAACTTAAAAGATTCTCGAAACTTTTTTCACATAAAAATAAAGAGGATGAGTTACTAAAATTACACGAATACGCCATTACACTCATAACAGCTCAATTTCCAGATCTAAAAAGCGAAAAACCATTTACTGCTAACTAAGGATACTAAGATAATTCAGGACGCACAAACTACGGAGTGACGCGAAGCCTGTGTATCCGCTTCTGGTTGATCTATCTCAACAGCACACGATTTGCCAGATTTAATTGCGGGAAAAAATTGCCATGATCCTGTTGCGATACGTTTTACAACATGTGCTGCGCCAAAACCGGTGACGACACCAAATAGCACATCAAATAAAATGCTTTGCCATTGTGGACGTTCCATTTTTGGCATGTCTTTCACTTTTAAATACGCTCTAATACTCGCTCTTCGTGCTGATGAAGCCTCAGGGGAGGCCTTGCCGTATTCACTAATGCTATCCGCTTGTTCTCGAATAGTCTGGCTGAGTCGGCTAATGCCATCACGACTTTTTGAGCACAAAGCGTCTTGCTCGATTTGAGACGTTAAGCGTTGACACAAAATAGTTGCTTTAATTAACTCGGGTTTTTCTTGCGAAATTAAATTATAGCATTGCTGCAATTCATCACGTGTGACCGGCTCAAGACTTTCATCAGCAATCAATTGAGACAGTGTTTGAACCTGTTGAGTTTCTAATTGTGATTTTTGAACAATTGGATTGTAGAGTGTCTCCGACAACTGGGAAAGCGTGTTAATCACAGATTCGACGCCAGTCACTTTAGCGACGCCCGATTTCACTTGCGAATATTGTTTCTCAGCTAACAAACGTGAAGATGTCAGTCTAAGTAATAACGATACTTTCGCTGCTAAAGGGATATCATCAGTCGACAGTAATTCTTGTCGCTGATCTAAAAGTGTATTCAATGAAATTTTACACGCACTGAGCGCAACCGTTTTAGGTAACAGGCCGAATTTTTTATCGGGTTTATTTTCGTAATAACCCGCATGATACATTAAAGCTTGTGTTGCATGCGCGCAATTATTTTTGAGCAAATGATATTGACCTTGTTGAACATTATTCGTATATCCAAATTCATCGGACGGTATATCATCCATAAACTGTTTAAGCGTTTTATCTGAGACCGTTAAACGAATGGCTATCTCATCACCACCATATAAATTCAGGTTTCCTTTTTGAGAGCCCGCGCCACCCCAATCACACAACTGACTACGACTGTCCGAGCGCGATTTAACTTTTAACCCAATATGCCCGGGTAAAAATTTACTACTCGGATAATATAAGATGGTTATGCTAAACATAGTTAGTGTTAACTCGTATTATTCAATTAGTTACAAGCTTACACCTCGAACCTTAAGTTAAACTTAAGAGACGTAAAATTTATTTCAGCTATGAAGCAAGGCTATATTTAATGCGCCTCATCCCAGTTTGCACCTACGCCGATATCAACTTCTATCGGAACATCTAACATGACAGCTTCAGTCATAAGGGTTTCAATTTTATTTTTTAATACTTGAGTATGATCTTTACGCACCTCAAATACCAGCTCATCGTGTACCTGCATAATCATTTTTGCATCAATATCCGTTTCTCTTAACCACTTATCAACGGCAATCATGGCTAATTTAATAATATCCGCCGCCGTGCCTTGCATGGGTGCATTAATCGCTGTACGTTCTGCAGCACGTTGGCGCTGCATATTTCTGGCATTAATTTCTGGTAAATATAATCGACGACCGTACAGCGTTTCGACATAACCTTGTTCGTGAGCAAGCTGTCGAATATTTTCCATGTAGTCCTTAACGCCGGGATAACGTTCAAAATAGCAATCAATATATTTTTGCGCATCTTCACGCGTGCTCTCGATTTGGCGAGCCAAGCCGAAGGCCGACATGCCATAGATAAGCCCGAAATTAATGGCTTTGGATTTTCTACGCTGCTCAGTGGTGACATCTTCAAGTGGCACTTCAAACACTTCAGCCGCCGTCGCACTATGAATATCTAAACCATTCGCAAAGGCTTTTTGTAAACCGATATCTTTTGATAAATGCGCCATGATGCGTAATTCAATTTGCGAATAATCTGACGAGACAATCTCAAAACCGTCAGGCGCTATAAACGCTTGGCGAATTTTTCGACCTTCTTCGGTGCGGACAGGGATATTTTGCAAATTAGGTTCAGTTGATGATAGGCGCCCTGTTGCAGCAACAGCTTGATTATAGGAGGTGTGAACTCGCCCGGTTTTAGGATTTATTTGATTCGGAAGCGCATCTGTATACGTTGATTTCAATTTACTTAAACTACGGTGTTCTAAAACTAATTTAGGTAATTCATAATCATAAGCCAACTCATGCAAAACAGATTCAGCTGTCGAAGGCTGGCCTTTCGGCGTTTTTTTTAAAATGGGTAAATTCATTTTTTCAAACAAAATTGTTTGCAACTGTTTCGGTGATGCTAAATTAAATGTTTCACCTGCCAATGTATGGGTTTCTTTTTCAAGCTCATTTAAACGTTTTGAAAGTCGACCGCTTTGCTTTAATAAAAGTTCTGCATCGATTAAAACACCTTGTCTTTCTATATGAGAAAGAACCGGGATTAATGGCATTTCAATGTCCGTAAATACTTTTGTTAAACCAACTTCTTTATTAAGCTTAGGCCACAACGCTTGGTGTAACTGCAAGGTAATATCCGCATCTTCAGCCGCATACTCACTCGCCGCTTCAACCGCTACTTCATTAAACGTTTTTTGCTTGGCCCCTTTACCCGCAACCTCTTCGAAAGAAATCGTCTTTTTACCTAAATATTTCAATGACAGTGAATCCATATCATGACGTGAGGCTGAGCTATTTAACACATAGGATTCCAACATCGTATCAAAGGCCATGCCTTTCAATTGGATGCCATGATTTGCAAATATACTCATATCATATTTTAGATTTTGTCCGATTTTTTTAATATCTGGATCCTCTAAAATAGGTTTTAACTGTGCAAGCACCCATTCGCGATTAAGCTGTATGGGCGCATCTAAATAATCATGCGCAACTGGAATATAAACAGCCTCGCCAGGCTCTAATGAAAAAGACAAACCCACCATTTCTGCATTCATATAATTCAGCGAGGTTGTTTCTGTATCTAAAACTATTTCTTTGGATTGCTTTAATTTGTTTAGGTACGCGTCGAATTCTTCTTCTGTTAAAATGGTTTCGTAATTTGTAGGTTCAGCAGTTTCTTTTTGTTCTTGACTGCCCAATGCTTCATTTAACCAACCTCGAAATTCTAGTTCACGGTAGAGCTCAATCAAACGTTGGCGGTCAGGTTGCTTAGCTTCTAAATCTGGAATGCTAAACGCAAGTGAAACGTCTTGTTTAATGGTTACCAAAGCTTTTGATAACGGCAAATGTGTCAAGGATTCACGCAGGTACTCACCCACTTTTCCCTTAAACTCATCCGCATTCTCCATTACATTTTCGAGGGTGTTGTATTGATCTAACCATTTAACGGCCGTCTTCGGCCCCACCTTTGGCACACCCGGAATGTTATCTGATTTATCACCCGTCAAAGATAAGTAATCAATAATTTGTTCAGGCGTTACCCCAAATTTTTTAATAACCCCGTCGCGATCCATTAAAGTATTAGACATGGTATTAATTAACGTCACTTGCTCGTCAACTAATTGCGCCATATCTTTATCACCCGTCGAGACCAGCGTCTTCAAACCCTCTTTCTTAGCAAGCTGAGCTAATGTACCGATCACATCATCGGCTTCAACGCCTTCAACCATAATCATCGGCCAACCCGTTGCCTCAATCACATCCAATAAAGGCTGAAATTGAACCGTCAAATCATCCGGCATTTTTTCGCGCGTGGCTTTGTATTCAGGATACATTTCATTACGAAACGTTTTTCCCTTGGCATCAAAGATAATACCGAGATATTTCGGCTGGGTATCTTTCACCAATTTGCGGATCATATTCATCACACCATAGGCCGCACCGGTTGGCTGCCCTTTTGAATTACTCAGCGGAGGAAGCGCATGAAATGCACGATAAAAATAGGATGAGCCATCCACTAAAACCAGTAAATCGTCGTTTTTATTA
>DAOUQR010000310.1 GCA_030625525.1 Pseudomonadota bacterium
CTCAGCGATCGGTTTTAATTCATCAGAGGCTTCGAGTGTTTCTTTGATAAAATATTCGATGGCTTTGACATCATGATTGGTTGTTTTTTCTATTAGCTTGATTTGTTCAGCGTCAGTGGGGGAGAACTCACTGATGATCGCATCTAAAAATTGATGGGCCTCGTCACTGAGAGTCGGGATTTCGGCAAATTCTTGCTGCGCAGAGAGATATTGGATCCAACGTACTTCCACCAGAACGCGCCAGTGCATTAAGCCGTATTCACTAAAAATAGGGCGCAAGGCATCTAATTTCTGGGTGTAACGACCATCAAGTGGGGACAGGGTGGTGAGGTGGTGTGTCATAATGTATCTCGCAGTGATAATTAGCTCGCAAGTATACCGAAATCTGTTAGATTTTGTTATATTCCATAAAATTTTTGCGATTTGAGAGAGATAGTATGATCGATAATTTATTCCGGCCAGCTTTTGATAAAGCCTTCATTGTCCCCGTTGTTGCTAAATTAGAAAGGATTGCCTGGGTGAGCCCTAATCGATTGACTTTCGCGGCCTTACTCACGGGTATGTTAACTATTCCACTGTTAGCGATGCATTGGAGTTGGTTTGCGATATTTGTGTTAGCCGCATCAGGGTATTTGGATAACTTAGATGGTGGCTTTGCTCGTTATTTAGAAATGAGCGATCCGAAAGGGGCGGTTTTCGATATTATCAGTGATCGCATTGTTGAGTTTTCTGTGATCATGGGTTTATACCTTTATGATCCGAGTCGCGCGTTTCTCTGCATTATGATGCTCGGTAGTTCGCTTGTGTGTGTCACTTCGTTTTTAATTGTCGGTATGTTTAGTGAAAATCGTTCAGATAAAAGTTTCCATTATTCACCGGGATTAATGGAACGCACCGAAGCCTTCGTTGCGTTTGGTTTAATGATGTTATTTCCGAGTTATTTTCATCTCTTAGCTTGGTCGTTTGTAACGCTGGTATTTGTCACAGCGGCGATCCGCGTTTTTCAATATGAACTTAACGTATGATCGAATCGATCACGCCACCTCCTAAACACTTGTCACCTTGGTAAAATACAACGGATTGCCCGGGTGTGATTGCGCGTTGTGGATCACTGAACATCACGGTGGCTGTGTCGTTAGCATCTACTGTGACTAAGCAGGGCTGTTCGATTTGATGGTAGCGGACTTTGGCGCGGCACTCGAGAGGAAAATTCGGTGCACTCTCACGGATCCAAGTTAACTGACTTGCTTGCAGACCTTGCGCGTATAACAACGGATGATTATGTCCTTGACCGATGATTAAGCGATTATTGTCAATATCTTTATCTAGCACATACCAGGGCGCATCACCTGAATTTTTACGGCCACCGATATTTAAACCTTGACGTTGACCCAGTGTATAAAACATTAATCCATCATGTTGACCCATTGATTTGCCATCAGCAGTGATCATCTCACCGGGTTTTGCCAACAAATATTCACTCAAAAAATCTTTGAATTTTCGCTCGCCGATAAAACAAATGCCGGTACTGTCTTTTTTATTGTGATTAATAAAACCTAATTCATTGGCAATATCTCGAACTTTTGTTTTTAACAAATCACCAATTGGAAACAAGCTATGTGAAACTTGATGTTGGTTAAGCGAAGATAAAAAATAACTTTGATCTTTATTGGGATCATAACCTTTGAGCAAGTTGAATAGGCCATCATCTTCTGCACGGCGAACATAATGTCCGGTAGCAATAGCATCCGCACCTAAGTTCATCGCATAATCAAGAAAGACTTTAAATTTAATTTCTTTATTACATAATATGTCGGGGT
>DAOUQR010000125.1 GCA_030625525.1 Pseudomonadota bacterium
GATTGAATGCGATCACTTTCTTTCACTCGAAGCTCTTCAGCTCCAGTAAGAACAGTTTCACCTTCTGCGCACGCTGCTGCGATAAACAAAATGGGAAACTCATCAATAGACAACGGCACTAAATCCGTTGGTATCGTGATCCCTGTCAATGGTGCATATTTCACGCGAATATCAGCGACAGATTCAGATAGATAGTGACGTTCATTGGAAATTTCAATGTCTGCACCCATCATTTGTAATAAAGTGATCACACCTGTACGTGTCGGATTGATGCCAACATTCTTTAAAATCAAATCACTATTAGGGGAAATTGCTGCCGCAACCATGAAAAAAGCAGCTGACGATAAATCCGCTGGAATAGTTATTTGACAAGCTTTGAGTGAAGCGCCGCCGACAACCGCAACGCGGTCTTGTTGACATTCAATGGGATAGTCAAACGCTTGGAGCATTCGTTCTGTATGATCTCTGGTGACCGCTGATTCATAAACAAGCGTCTGACCTTGCGCATATAATCCAGCCAACAACACACAAGATTTCACTTGTGCTGAAGCAACCGGTAAGTTGTATTCGATCGCATTAAGCTGCTCTACAGGCTTTATTGTTAGGGGGGCGCGATTATCATGAGAATGAATATCAGCAGACATTAAAGCCAGAGGGTCCAAAACTCGCGCCATTGGACGGCGTTGCAATGAGTCATCGCCCGTCAACACGCTCATAAAAGATTGACCGGCTAATAGCCCCGTCAATAATCGAATGGATGTACCTGAATTACCGCAATCAAGCAGCCCATCTGGCACTCGTAACCCCTGTTTACCAACACCGTGAATAATCACCGTATCATGGCCGGGTTGTTCGATAGCGACACCGAGTGCACGCATCACATTAATCGTTGCTAGACAATCAAGCCCCGTTAAAAAGCCACTCACTTCTGTCGTACCTTCGGCAATAGCACCTAACATCACGGCACGATGAGAAATTGATTTATCACCTGGGATATTAAGGGAACCACACACTGAACCACCCGGTTGGATGGTCCAGCTCGCATTAAGCATTCTGCTGCTCAAAATCTTTCATAAAGGCGATTAAGGCATCAACACCAGCTTCGGGCATCGCATTGTAAATACTGGCTCGCATGCCACCCACGATACGGTGACCTTTTAAACCCGCGAAATTATGTTCGGCCGCTTTTTCAAGAAACACTTTATCCAGATCCGAATTCGCTAAGGTAAAAATAACATTCATAATCGAACGGTTCGGCACGTCGACAGAATTATGATAAAAACTCGATTCATCAATGGCCGCATATAATTTTGCAGACTTACGCTGATTAACTGCGGCAATGGCTTCAACACCCCCTTGTTGCTTCAACCATTTAAACGTTAAGTTCGCTAAATAAATTGAAAAGGTCGCCGGTGTATAATAAAGCGAATGCTTATCCGCATTTATTTTATAATCATAAACGGTTGGTGTGATAGGCAACGCTTGCCCCAAGTAATCTTTACGAACAATCACCAAGGTCAAACCGGCAGGGCCAATATTTTTTTGTGCGCCCGAATAAATACAAGCAAATTTAGAAACATCGATGGGTTTAGATAAAATATTCGATGTCATGTCCGTCACAATCGGCAAATCATCCACTTCAGGGACATCATGAATTTCAATTCCATTGACGGTTTCATTTGAAACGTAATGAAAATAAGCCGCATCAGAATTAACCTGCCAAGATGCTCGCGGTTGAATCAATCTGTAGTTTTCGTTTTCAGACGAGGCAACAATATTAACGTCACAATATTTTTGCGCTTCCTTAGCCGCCATTGCTGACCAAATGCCGGTTTGTAAATAATCCGCTTGTTGCTTGCCACGTAATAAATTCATTGGGACCATCGCGTATTGCGATCGCCCAGGTGCGGCTAAAAATAACACCGCATAATCATCAGAAATCGCTAAAAGATCTCGGATATTTTGTTCAGCTTCTTCGATTAACGCCATGAATGCCGGGCTGCGATGACTGCATTCCAACACCGACATGCCTTGCCCATTCCATTTTAAGAGTTCAGATTGAGCTTCTTCCAGAACGAGCTCAGAAATGGTCGCAGGTCCTGCACCAAAGTTATAATGACGTGTCATGAGCTTTACCCTTCTTGGTTATCAATAGGCTCTTCACTGCTCTCTTCATTCTCTTCAATAATTTCTTCGATGCGCTGCATACCAACCAATTTTTCATCACCGGATAAATTAATCAAACGCACACCTTGTGTGTTACGTCCTGACAATGAAATTTCAGCGACAGGAGTCCGTACTAAGGTCCCTTTATTCGTGATCATCATCACTTCTTCATTTTCATCAACTTGCACCGCTCTCACCACTTGGCCGTTACGGCTATTGACGATGATAGAAATAACACCTTGGCCGCCACGTCCTGATGTACGGTATTGATCCGTGCATGTTCGTTTACCGTAACCATTTTCAGTGGCCGTTAGAATCGGACCACCGGTTCTATCCACGATCAATGAGACAACACTCTGATCTTCTTTCAAGCGAATACCACGCACACCTCTGGCAGTACGTCCCATAGGTCGAACTAAACTCTCAGAAAAGCGAATCACTTTACCCACATTATTGAATAACATGACATCCTGGCTACCATCGGTAAGCACGGTTCCCACCAACTGATCACCATCTTCTAAACCAACGGCAATGATCCCGTTAGAACGTGGACGTGAAAATTGATCCAGCGATACTTTTTTCACGGTACCTTTAGAGGTTGCCATGAAAACAAAATTATCGGCGTTAAATTCTTTAATCGGTAAAATCGTATTAATATGTTCATTGTCCGCTAAAGGCAATAAATTAATAATTGGCCGCCCTCTCGCTGCGCGTGAAGCCGCCGGTAATTGATACACCTTCAGCCAATACACTTTGCCGCGATCTGAAAAACATAGAATAGTATCGTGCGTATTCGTAATAATTAAACGCTCAATAAAATCTTCTTCTTTAACGTTCGTCGCCGATTTACCTTTACCACCACGATGCTGGGCTTTGTAATCTGTTAACGGTTGCGATTTGATATAACCTTCATGCGAAAGCGTCACGACGACGTCTTCTTCAGTGATTAAATCTTCCATGGTTAAATCAGCGAGCGATTCAATAATTTCGGTGCGGCGTTCATCACCAAACTGTTCACGTACTTCCTCAAGCTCTTCCGTAATCACTTCCATGAGTCGTTCAGGCGAGCGTAAAATTTTCAATAATTCAGCGATGATTTCTAATAGCTGTTGATACTCGTTGAGGATTTTATCTTGCTCAAGAGCGGTCAATCGATGGAGTCGTAACTCGAGGATTGCTTGCGCTTGTCTTTCTGATAAATGATAACCATCTGGATGCAAACCAAAGTCTGGGGATAAATCTTCCGATCGAGAAGCATCCGCGCCGCTGCGTTCTAACATGCCTTTCACGATGCCGACTTGCCAAGGTTTAGCGAGTAAGCGTTCTTTCGCTTGTGCCGGTGAAGATGAACTTTTTATTAATTTGATCACTTCATCAATATTCGCCAAGGCGATGCCTAAGCCTTCTAACATATGCGCACGTGTGCGGGCTTTACGTAATTCAAACACGGTACGTCGAGTCACAACTTCACGTCGATGTCGGATGAATGCCGTTAAAATTTCTTTTAAATTGAGCGTGCGTGGTTGGCCATCAATTAAGGCCACCATGTTGATTCCAAATACATTTTGCATTTGGGTGTGTGCATACAGATTATTCAAAATCACTTCAGGCACTTCACCGCGGCGCAATTCAATCACAACGCGCATGCCGTCTTTATCTGATTCATCACGAAGCCCACTAATGCCTTCGATTTGTTTGTTTTTAACTAAAAACGCAATTTTCTCAATGAGTCGCGCTTTGTTTACTTGATAAGGTAATTCGTGAACAATAATCGCTTGTCGGTTATTGCTTGGATTGGTTTCGACTTCGGTGCGTGCTCTCACATAAATGCGACCACGTCCGGTGCGATACGCTAGTATGATCCCTGCGCGCCCGTTAATGATACCCGCGGTTGGAAAATCAGGCCCAGGAATAATTTCAAATAATTCGTCAATGGTCAGTTCGGCATTTTTAATCAATGCGATACACGCATTCACCACTTCCGTTAAATTATGTGGCGGGATATTCGTCGCCATACCCACGGCAATACCGGAAGAGCCATTAACTAATAGATTAGGCGTTCTAGCAGGCAGCACACACGGTGCAAATTCAGATTCATCATAGTTCGGCGCGAAATCAACGGTTTCTTTTTCCAAATCAGCCAATAATGCATGGGCGATTTTAGACATTCGCACTTCGGTATAACGCATAGCAGCTGGGGCATCACCATCAACCGAACCAAAGTTACCTTGACCGTCGACCAGCATATAACGCAACGAAAATGGCTGTGCCATCCGTACTATCGTGTCATAAACGGCCGAATCACCATGCGGGTGATATTTACCAATAACGTCACCGACGATACGAGCAGATTTTTTATAGGGTTTATTCCAATCGTTATTTAAGTCACTCATGGCATATA
>DAOUQR010000219.1 GCA_030625525.1 Pseudomonadota bacterium
AAGCCCGTCAAATAATCAAAATCACTGCTTTGTCGAAATCGATAGACAACGTCGCGGTTACGGTGTTTTTCGGTGGCGGCAGGAATAAGCGCAATCGTATTAGCCCCCATTCTCTGCATCAGTTCTTGCCGTCTTTGTTGGTATTCTTTTACGGTACTCATGTCGGTCTCCATCATCACGTCTGACGTGTGGATTTAGTGTAATGATTTTTTGGTTTCTGCGTCACTTTGGCGGCCGGTGCCTTGGATTTCGGTAAACTCACTGAAGATCATTAAAACCGCCATTCGAAGGTATTCGCTGACTTCCATAAAAGATTTCTCGTCATCTTCTGTGATATCAAGCCCCGTATAATCAATTTTTGAAATTTCAGCAATATGATAAATGCCATCCCGTGCATCTTGGGAATGAGCGGAGGTGATTTCTAAGCCTCCCAATCCCATGCCCGCCATAAAACCTTGGCACCATTCACCTAACGCCATTGCACGATCATTGAGAATTTCATCATCATTGGGAAGCATTAAGTGAAATTCGAAGGCCATATCATGAATTTCTTGGCTGCTTTGTGCATAGAGTTTCAATAAAAGTTCTTTGGCTACACCAATCGCCGGAACATCCGCTTCGATATGGCCAAGAATCGATTCAATCCAACCGACAGCATCGGCAGCACGTCCCGCGCAAATAAAACCACACAAAAGACCGTGCGCTTCCGATGTGCTAACAATTGCATTCGCATCGGCAAGCACATTGGCTAATTGCTCGTAAGTCACATTTTCAGTGTTAACATTTTCTGTTGCTGTATCCATAAGATCACCCACCAGTAAGAATGTAAGTTGAGTAAATTGGCTGCAATTTTAGCAGTTTTTTAATAAATAGGCGAATAAAGTTAATTGAATCACTCGAGTGACTTGACCCATCGATACGAACAGTTCTATATTTCACTCTTCTCATAAATAGAGAGAAATTGTCGCTATGGAAATTGAACAGTTAGAGCAACGAACGTCGCAATTACTCGACGCTCATCACCGTATTAAACAACAATACGATGAATTAACACAGAGTTATCGTGCCCTAAAACAAGAATATCAAAACCTGCAGCAACAACACCAACATATTAAGCAGCGCATTGAGTCATTACTTTCTAAACTCAACACTGCTGAACAAATTGAACAAGAAAACGCGAGGTCATTATGACAGAACAAAACTCAACCATCGGCATCACTTTATTAAATAAAACATTTGATGTGCGTTGCCCGAATAGCCAAGTAGACAGTTTGCAAGAAGCCGCCAAACTACTAAATCAAAAAATGGAAGAGATCTACAACCGTAGCCATCAAAAAAATATGGAACGCATCACCGTCATGGCCGCACTCAATATCTCTCACGAATGGCTGCTGGCGAAGACAGAAAATGAATCGTATCTAAAGACGATGAATCAACGCGTCCAAGCGCTAAAAGCAAAAGTAGACGATGCACTCACACAACAAGAAGATTTACTGGAAATAAGTGAGTAAAGTAACCTATACTTAACGGACCCCTGGTAGAATACGTAAAACTGAACCAACATTTTACGTTGAGGGGTTTTTCCCTGTAATGGGGTGTGCATGCTGACCTTGTGTTGGAAGCCTTAACCATTACATACCGAATCCCACCTGAGCCATCGGTTCAGCTTTCAATCTACCAGGGTTTTTTATGAAGGCAGCAAAAACAAAAATTCGTAAACACATTCAGCATTTGCGTCATTCGCTGATGCCTAAAGATGTTTCACTGTTATCAATACAAGCGGCGATACGTACCGCCCTCATGCCCCAATTTGACGGTGCTTATCGTGTCGGCCTGTATTATCCACACGGCCATGAGATAAATCCTTTAAAAATTATTACGCATTCTGGTAAAAAAAAACTCCATCTTCCTGTGATGCAAGAGGATAACTTATTGCTATATGCGCCTTACACGACAGATGCGTATTTAGTTAAAAATAAATATGGCATCATGGAGCCCACGACCTCTGAGCGCATTCCGGCACAATCATTGGATTTAATTTTTGTTCCGCTCATTGCCTTTGATGAGCAATGTAATCGTCTAGGCATGGGAGAAGGTTACTATGATCGGACACTGGCATTTCGACTCAATAAAGACATTCCCCACCCTATATTAATCGGCCTTGCTTACGAATTTCAAAAAATTGACGAGGTTCCAGTTGAGCGTTGGGACGTTCCAATGGATTTCGTCATCACTGAAAAAGGTATTTATCCATGCGATATTGGTTAATGAAGTCTGAACCAGAATGCTACGGCATCGATCACCTTGCAAAAGAACCTAAAAAAATCACCCCCTGGGATGGGGTGCGCAATTATCAGGCGCGCAATATGATGCGTGATGAAATGAAAAAAGGTGATCTCGCGTTTTTTTATCACTCTAATGCCAATCCACCGGGTATCGCAGGTGTTGTTGAAGTAGTTAAACAAGGCTACCCAGATCACACGGCGTTTGATCCAACGGATGAGCATTATGATCCGAAAAGTGACCCTGACAATCCACGCTGGTTTATGGTGGATGTGAAGCTCAAACAAAAATTCAAACAGGAGATTTCACTTAAAGAATTGCGTGATAATCCCGGTCTGGAAGCCATGCAATTATTAAAAAAAGGGAACCGCCTCTCAGTGATGCCCGTTGAAAAACAGCATTGGGATGTGATTATGAATATACTGGGTTAAAGGCGGGGTTATGGAAGTACTCGCGCTGCTTACCTTCAGAGGCAAAACAGCCGTGAATACAGTGAGTATCAATGGCTTTATCACGCAGCGTCAAGCGATCGTGAGAACCAACAATTGAAGACTCATGAACATACATTTTTAATATACCGTGCTCTTCACCCATAAATCGACTATAGGTCAACGCTCGGTCTTCAGAGAAGAAAATCGGTGGGTTGGATAACTCTAATTGTTTTAATCGCGCAATCTTTTCTCGTAAAAATTTTGGGCAATAAACAAATACCGGGATTTTTTTGTTGCTGTGCATTGATATCTCACTAAACGCTTCAGTTCATAATATCCTAAAGATTCTACAGGGCTAAAATTAAGGAAGTCTTAAGAGTCCTATCAAGTATTTGAATATTTCGTCGATAAAGTCAGTAGCACAGCAAATAGGATGGATGCTATGGAACTATTGGATTATCTCACT
>DAOUQR010000243.1 GCA_030625525.1 Pseudomonadota bacterium
TTTCTTTGTTCGTGGTTAACCAGCGTTTATTTACGATACGTGCGTAATCTTGGTAGCCTTCCATCATGACGCCCATGATATGACGGCTGATATACCATTCTGAATTGGCTAGCATTGCTTGTTCGGATTTAGTGTCTAGCAGCACATTCTGCTCTATTTTTTCTGGCAAAGGAAACGCATGGATGGGCAGTAAATTTTTATTGTATTGCTCATGCTCACAGGGAATAGTTGATTCGTTAATCTTGTCATAATTATTAGCTTTGATCTCTGCATATCTTGCTTCTCGACCCTCATCTTCATTCATCTGATTAACATTGATTAAATATTCAAAATAATCATTTAAAAATCGCATGCTCGGTTTAATCGGTATTAAGCTCAAGACTTGCAACATGCGACCAAAACTTGTGCGTTTGCCTAACGCGAGGTCATCGTGATAAAACTTAGCGAGTTCATACTTCAATTGTTTAGCCAGACTGATTTCATTGAGAACTAAAAATTCATCATGATCCTCAACCTCCTTACCTGGATTGATATCTAAATAGGAATGTTTTATAAAATGTTGAATTAAAACATCCGCTAATTGTTTTGCTTCTTTCACATTCCACTGATTTTTATTTTCGGCATAATCACCGTAGTCTTCTAAATCGGACGGCGAGCTATTTGTATAGCGATCTAGACAATACAAAGCATAGGCCAACCAGGTTTGGACAAACATGGAATTTTGATCACCTTGGTATTTAAATGCATATATCGTTGGTGTTTTAAGAGCAGGCTTTGATCCGAATTTACTTTCAAAAAATTCGTTGTAATCGACTTTTTTTGCTTTAGAAAATTTAGTCGAGACTAAAATTGTCTTTATTTTAACAGGAATTTCCATACCAGCAACAACTTGTTCTATGGCTTGAAGCGGGGCATCTTTATCGTCAAAATACACAAATTCTTCACACTCATCTAGGTTGCTTAAACAATGTTGAAACATCAGAGCCTTGGTATGGGCGCGTCGCTCAACTAAGGAAATAATATCCGTCACTTCTTTACAATAGCGACTTTTTTCCCTGATACGTATCCAGACGTGATGCTCGCGCAAGGCGTTTTGAAGCTCATCTTTTTTATCTTCGCCAGTAAAACGCTCTAAGATCAATTGTATTAATGGATTTTGGGGGAATTCAATCAGCTTACTCTCCAAGTCACCCACCTTTTCATCTATCGCCGCCTCCTGGTAGCTTCGAACTTTCCAGCTAGGATTCTCTTCACTGTACTCAACTTGATAGAGAATTTTATCTTTAGTTAATTCAGGTTCATCAGTACAATCTTTTTCTCTGATTTGAAAATCAAAATCGCCTATAAATTCTTCATCTACACAAAGCTCAACTAGCTTAGAAGCATCAGCATACGCTTGCCCGACGTCAGCTTTAACGTTACGTTTTTGATCTCGACAAAACTCAGAAACAGCATTTTCATTCAATGCATCATTCGTTAATGCGGCATTCAGTTCTTTTAGTTTATCCTCATAAAATACCACGGAGCGAGTTTCCGAGTCGTAGAATGATGAATCTTTCAGTTTAAGGTTTTCTTTAAATAATAAATCATGAAACTCTCGTAGTTCATGAATCGTAAAGTTTTTCCACGCTATATCCATCGGTGTTGACGTAGCTTTAACCGGCTTACCTTTATTACGAAGATGCGTGTTAAGTATCCGTTCCCTTTCGTCTAATTTATTACGTTTAAATTCAAACATATCGGTAAATACAATATGTTCGTAATCATTAGGGATAGCATCAATAAGACTAGAGTTAACTTTATCCTTATCTTCATTTTCGTTTTTGCCATAATAAATTGTGTGATCAAAATCAGTGAGCGTATACATCTAGATGTCCTTCTAATAAGAGTTAATACTGGGTTGATAAAATTACGCTGATATCTTCTATAAAAGCAACTTGAAATTTAAGCCAGTAACTAACGTAATGCATTAGTTACTGACTGATATTTTGCAATGACAACGGGCAGTTCACTATGCCGCTTCAGATTCTGCAGTCTTGCGGATCCGGATCCCCAACTCTTTTAACTGCACCTCATCCACTCTTGAAGGTGCTTCTGTCATCGGGCAACTGGCTGTTTGTGTTTTAGGAAAGGCAATGACGTCACGAATCGATTGTGATCCGGTCATCAACATCGCTAAGCGATCCAAACCAAAGGCAATACCGCCGTGTGGCGGGCAACCATATTTCAAGGCTTCGAGTAGGAAGCCAAATTTTTCATTGGCATCCTCTTCGCTAATACCGAGAATATCAAACACAGTTTGTTGCATTTGTGTGGAATGAATACGAATGGAACCACCTCCGATTTCCGTGCCATTGAGCACCATGTCATAAGCTCTTGAAAGAGCGTCGCCTGGGTTCGATTTTAAAGCATCAGGATCTTCAGTTGTCGGCGCGGTAAACGGATGATGCAGCGCTTGCCATTGACCTTCTGGACTGCTTCTTTCAAACATCGGCCAATCAATAACCCATAAAAATTCCCAACCCGGTGCGACTAATTCAAAATCGTGTCCGAGCTTCACGCGCAACGCACCCATCGCTTCATTCACGACGGTTTCTCTGTCTGCACCAAAGAATACGACATCACCGGTTTGCGCATTCGTGCGTTCTAAAATATTTTCAATAACATCATCCGGTAAAAATTTCAAAATCGGGGATTGCAATCCTTCGCGCCCTTGTGCGCGATCATTCACTTTAATATAAGCTAAACCTTTAGCGCCATAAATACCGACAAATTTGGCCAAGCCGTCTAAATCTTTTCGGCTTAAACGACAACCGCCCGGTAAATTTAAGGCAACTACTCGACCTTCAAGATCATTAGCCGGTGATGAGAACACTTTGAATTCAACGTCTTTCAG
>DAOUQR010000025.1 GCA_030625525.1 Pseudomonadota bacterium
GATCAATCCGGCCACATGTGCAATATCAGCAAGCATATAAGCACCGATTTCATCAGCGATTTCACGGAAAGCTTGCCAATCAATTTTGCGTGAATAGGCTGAAAAGCCCGTCACCAACATTTTAGGTTGATGCTGCTTTGCTATACGGCGAATTTCATCATAATCAAATTCACCGGTTTCAGTGTTAATACCATATTGCTCAGCGTGATAAATTTTTCCAGAAAAATTAACAGACGATCCGTGAGTCAAATGCCCACCATGCGGTAACGACATGCCGAGAATCGTATCACCCGGCTTGAGTAATGCCATATAAACAGCGGCATTTGCAGAGGAGCCCGAGTGTGGTTGCACGTTAGCATAGTGCGCACCGAATAATTGTTTCAAGCGCTCAATCGCTAAATCTTCAGCAATATCAACATATTCACAACCACCGTAATACCGCTTGCCCGGGTAACCTTCGGCATATTTATTGGTTAACTGTGACCCCTGCGCCTCGAGCACGCGCGGACTGACATAATTTTCAGAAGCAATCAGTTCAATGTGTTCTTCTTGACGGCGGTTTTCATTTTCGATGGCTTGAAAAAGCTCAGAATCAAAATCTTTGATCGTCATATCTTTGGTAAACATAACAGTAGCTCCAACTCGATGCAGTGGGCGCGGAGTATAGCACAGGGGCTTGTTAACTGGGAGGGCTATCTATTGTAACCGGGGTTACAGTAACCGTAGTTACGATAATTCTGAATGCGACTCACCTCTTCAGGAGTGATGGATACCCATTGCACCTGAAGATGCCAGTTTCTGCCTTATCCTCCGTAGACGGGAGAGGGTACTAGGATTATTCTTCATTACCAATAATTTTATTTGATCACAAACCAACTTCGGATGTTCTAGTTGAATAAAATGACTACTGTTAACTTTGATAATTTTGCTATTGGGATTAGTGTTTAGCCACTGCTTTTGTTTTGTATGCCAATCACCTTTTATAGGTGCATGTTTTTCCATATAACTTGATGAGAGGATAATAATCGGGATTTTATTACTCAATTCAGGTAGTTTGTTTACCTGTGATTTACTTTGTTCAAAACCAATCAACTGGAAAAACAACTGTGCGGATAAGATTTTTATCTTATTCGCTTTCGCGTAACTATGCTGAGCATATAACTCCTTGGTAGTCTGTTTCTTCATTTTTTGCATTATTGATCGAAATTGATTTAGAAAAGCGTCAGACCACTCATAATTATTTGGGACTGGATCGATCATTAACATGCCCGTTACTAATGTAGGATGTTTACGAGCGAAATAGCCTGCATATAATCCGCCATAGGAATGTGCAACGATAATATACGGTGGTTTTACCTTTCGTTTTTTGAGTAACGCCATTAATTTATGATTGATGATTTTTGGGGTCATGGGATTTGTCAAAGACATACTCATATCTGGTGGACTTTTACCTAAGCCACTTCGATCATACATAAAAAGATTTCCATATTTCCTTACACAGTTGAAAAATGTTTTATTTTGCGTCCATTCCTTAAGAGAGGTTCCCGCACCATTTTGGAAAACAATTGTGCCTTTAAATTTTGCATGTGAGTTAGGATAATATTCAGAATATAATTTTATATTTCCTATTTTGGTAAAATAGTTTTTTTCACCCGCGAATGAAGTAGAAAATAACATAAACAAGGTACTGACTAAAACGAATAGAACTTGCCTTAAGTTTCTAATGTTAAATATCATATGTAAATGACCTTTAAGCCCCACATTACACAACCTCACGCTATTCATCAAGCATCACAACTAAAAGTTTGGAATACCCATCGAATCTAGGTTTGATCTGCTCTTGTTTTTTGTAAGGCATGTGATTTTCCGATATTTTTAGAAAGATCTAGTTTTACTAACGCAGCAAACTGCTTTGCTTTTATCATCTGCGTATTTGAATTTTTTAAGTATTGGTTATAGGCGTCGTACCCAATAAGCGTGAACAAGTTATTCATCTGTGGAATGCTCATATTCAAAAGTGGCGATGGTTTAGTCGGCGCAAGTATTTTCGGGCTATGTTTTTCTGTAAAATGTGATTCATAAGAATAAGCGAGAGCAATCAACTCTCCTTCACCATACATTTTACCGATAAGCTCTAACCCAACTGGCATGGCGGGTTTAGCCTTTGTGTACCCACCAATAATCGTAATTGCGGGCAAGCCAGAATTGGATGAAACACCCAGTCCTGTATTCGTGCCGGAGTCATCATATGATGCTGCGCCGTGTGAATTAATCGGCATTATAAGCGCATCCAATTTGTTTTTATTCATTATGTTTTCAACATAATTTCTGTTTGCTAAAAACATTTTCAGTGTTCTATGATACGTTCGACTATTTTTCTTAGCCGTTTCTTTAATGTGTTTTAAACACTCCTTAACACCGTTAAATACTTGTGTGCGACCTGACTTGCAAATGTCACGAAAATTCTGTCGCGTTGATGGAAATGATTTAAGATAATCATTGATATCTTGAATTTCACCCGCCATATTATTTTCGCGACGACCATTAAACTGAGGCAATTTCACTCTGACTAGAGTGGCACCAAATTTTTGTAAATTTTGGAATGTTTTATCGAAAATTTTCATCGCCGGTTTGCTATTTTTATCAAACGTTTTTTCTCTACCAACACTAGTAATAATCCCGATCCGTTTGTGTTCAAGTGCGTCGGGTATTAAATAATTTGTGTATGTATTTCTACGATGTATTTCAAGCTGTGTTTTAGGGTCGTTTGGATCGGGGGCATTCGCGATCACAGATAAGGTGATAGCAAGATCTTTAACCGTCCTCGCCATTGGGCCTGCCACTCCATCCAGATTGCCTCTTGGAAAAATTCCTGTTTGGCTGATCAATCCTGCACTAGGACGAAGGCCATAAATTCCATTAAATGCTGCCGGGATACGGACGGAACCACTATTGTCAGTCCCGATACCAATCATTGCAAAATTGGCGCTAACAGCGGCCGCAGGGCCTGAGCTTGAACCGCCTGGATTTTCATTAGGATCATATGCATTTCCAACTCGACCACTCTTGCTGCTGATCCCATTCATCCCTGAAACAAACTCATCCATCGCACCCTTTCCTAGGATGAGTGCACCTGCCTTGCGAAGTTTGTTCACCAAAAATGCGTTGGTATTTGGTTGTGAACCTAACATCGATAGCGATCCTGATGTTGACGGGGTGTCAACTGTATCTATGTTGTCTTTCACCACAACCGGAATGCAGTGCATCGGACCTAAAAAACGCCCGGTGCGTGCATAGTAGCGATCTAATTCATTTGCTTGAGATAGTACATTTGCGTTCAATGCCACAAACGCATTAATGGGCGCACCACGTGTTAAGCTTAAATCGTTGATTTTTATTCGCGTGAGGTAACGCGTGATCAACTCTACACACGTTAACTTATGCGTTTTAATTACTGTATGCACGGAGGTGATCGTGGCATTGTCTAGTTGAAAAGAATCCTTGTGAAGTGCCGCTTGTGCCGTAGTTGTTATCAAGCATGCAGCAATGGCACACGAAATAATTATCGTTCTGGATTTTTTCATTTGAGGTTCTACTCTCTTTTTAAATAAGAATGAAGAGCACTTTATCATAAAGATAAAAAATACGACGACTTTCATTTTCGATGGCTTGAAAAAGCTCAGAATCAAAATCTTTGATCGTCATATCTTTGGTAAACATAACAGTGGCTTATTAACTATCCAACAAATCACCAAAATCTATAATTTTAGAGAAATACAAACTATCACGAACATACTCAGTAACGCCGTTAACATGGATCAACACCGGCCGTTTTGAAATATGTTTAGGGACTTTCAATCTTGATAATTTTTCTTTGACTTCATTGATAATACCACTGCCTATTTCTTTACGATGAAATTTAATTTCGCAAACATAGACAGACTCATGTCTTGTTTGGATTAAATAGTCAATTTGACAAGCTGGAATGCGCTTTGTTTTTCGTTGAAAATATGGATTGTCAAATATAATATCTTCTTCAAGAAGATTAAGTTGTTTGATCAGTCGCCGATGATTTGCCAAGACTAAATTTTCGAATTGCAGCCCCATAATACCATCCCAACCTGGCAGTGATTTAATAGAACGGTGTTCAAATCGACCTTTTGAAATAAGGGCTTTATTGGGCAAAATATATTTTAGTGAAAAACGAAGATAGTTATCACTTAATCGATAATGACTGAGATTAGAAATTTTTCCTGTTTTAATATCCCAAGTGTAATCACGTGTAACAAATCCACCCAAGGTTAAGTCTTCTAAATATCGACTCATATCACCACCATGCGCTTTTTGTAGTGCTATAGACAGTGCTTCCTGCGTCATTGGGGCATTTATCAATTGTTCGACTATGGATCGATAAAGTTGGCTTCTATTACCATAAATATCAGCAAAAATTTTAGTGAACTCATCTGATAATGTACTTTCTTTGGTAAAAAATAATTGTTGGATGTTCTGTTCGGATGTTAAGGATGGGTTAAATAACTCTAAGTAACGAGGCACGCCGCCAGTGACGGCTAATAATTTTAACTTTTCATAAGCTGAAATATTTTCTGTTTGGGCATCCCAAAAATAATTGCAATCATATAATGGCAATTCTCCCAAAGAAATATGTAAAGTCGGCCGGCCTAAAAAAGCTGTGCTGCTCAACAAATTCTCTTCAATCCAAGAAGACACCGAACCACATAAAAATAAAATCAATTTAGAATTTTTACGGAAAGTTTCATCCCAAACAATTTTTAATTTACCTAAAAAATCAGGATCACCTATAGCCATCCACGAGATTTCATCCAGTAAAATTACGACTCGCCCACTTAACGTTTGCTTCGCTAATAATGTAAATAATTGCCCCCAATCTATAATTCCAGCAATAGGTAGATCAAATTGGTTTGCAAATTGACGCATAAATTCATTTCGTTGCTCCTGAGCCGTCATGCCTTTTCTTGGAGCTAGGCCACTAAATTTGTAAAATTTAAAAGCCTTAGCAAATTGAGTTATCAAACGACTTTTACCGATACGTCGTCGCCCATTGACCACCACCATGCTGGCTGAACGTTGCTCTAATAGTAAGTTCAAGCGTTCTAACTCGTACTTCCGCCCGATAAATTTATCCATTTCAGGTATACCTCATTGAGTATGAGCATCTCAATAAAACGACAATTGCTAATTCATTGAGATAAATTACAAGGCCATTGTATCTCAAAGAATCGACAAATGCTAATTCTTTGAGACAAATTATCCACGCCATTACATCTCAAAGAATCGACAAATGCTAATTCTTTGAGACAAATTATCCACGTCATTACATCTCAAAGAATTCGCATGGCTAATTTAAGCTCGCCAAACTCCTGAGCCAATCGCGAGAGTTCTTTCGCACTGTGTGGTAACTTGAGCGTAGAGTCTTTGGATATCCGGTGGTTAATTAAGGGGGTATCGTCAGCAAACTCGTTTTCATCGCCCAGTTTATCGGCGTTTTTAAATATCCCTTTTTGCTTAAGTAAACTAGAAAAACTAATTTTTTCATCACCTTCTTTACTCGCAATAATAGCCTCTTTGACAGGCCTAAGTAGCAGGCTTTTCTCGTGACTCTTCCCATAATTAATCAGTGAGTAATTCAGACGAGTAACTTCGTCACTCAATTCATCATGGAGTAATGCATACTTTAATGATTGAGAGAGCTTCGGCGTTTCAATGACTTTCGGTGCTTCAGTTGATTTAGGCGGAATACTGTAGGCCCAACGAAAAGCATCCCCCAACTTTAAACGCTGCTCAGGAGAGCGATTCAATTTGCTCGCCCCCCAATGCCAAAGGGCTGCGAGTGGATAGATCAAAGCGGCAGTCAGCACCACTTTTATCACAATGCCGCCAATATCGGCATGGTTGTGATCGTGATCATGGCCATGCGCATGGTCGTGGTCGTGACCATGATGAGCATCGTGATCATGTGGATGCTCATGGCCATGATGATCACTGTGATCATGACCATCCAGATCATTGAATTCAGCCACCATATGAAAATCACTCAAAAATTCACTGCTACCAACTAATGCCGTGGCTAAAATCGCTGAGAATCCGCCAACACGATTTGACGTTGTTCCATAACTAAAACTATGCAGAACTAAAAAAACTAAACGCCCAAAAATTTCAGCGATATTGATGATCCATCGCAATGGATTAAGTTTTTGCAGTCCATTTTCTTCTTTAAATTTTTTATAAAAACGTTTGAGCTGTTCCTTAATCACACTCGGAATGTCTTTCATTTCAAACACCGAAAAAGCTGAGTTGAGTCCAGCAAAAGCTAATTGACTCACCCCCATCGCTGGCACACTGATATAGGCAAGAGATTTCAAAAATACTTTTGTACTCGACATAAATCGTTTAACACCGGCGACCACCGTTGGGATTAAAACAGCACCTTTTTGCGCGACAATCCACCAGGTACACGCCGTTAAAACGGTTGCAACTACCGCTAAGCCTAAAAACAAAGTAAGTCCGGCAATTAATAAAGCTCGGCGTAAGATCACGCGAGAAAATTTCTCATGCTTCGCTTGTGCCCAGGCCGCTTTAATTTTCTCCCTAATTTTAACAAGCCTAGGGCTCACCACTAAATCGCCAAAGGTTTTATACATCATCAAAGCGAAAAACGTACCTGCAGCAATAGCAGTGATCAGTGTTATTGCTGCAACAGCTGAAAATGAGAGGCTAAAATGCCACACTTGCATCAATACATTTAAACCGACACTCACTTCTGAAAGTGTCACCAAGCCAAAACTCAAACCTGCAAGGACCGAAAGAATTGCGGTACTTCTTAATATAATTTTTTTCTTGGTTATTTGCTTTGCAATCTCTGATAAGTCATGGGTTTTGAATTGTTTTAGCAACGGCTCATCTACCTTATTACTGACTTCTTTCTTATGCAAATGCAGTGATAACAGAATTAATATTTTTTCTTTTCGTTTTTTGTATCGCGCGATTTCTTCTTGGCGAGCCAACCAATCGGCATAGCGCTCTTTGAGTGTTCTCTTACCTGAGCGTTGTTGTTTTAATTGTTTAAGGTGCTTACTGATATGATCATAATCTGCAAAGATATTAGAATTACCTTTGTTGTCTTTCGCTTGTTGTTTCAACCATTGCTTGAGCATTGAGCGCTCAACGAAATTGCCTAATTGAAATAATCGTTTTAAGCCCCCCTCTCCATTCGGTTTGTAGACCGAGTATTCAATCACGACCGTAAACAACATAGATAAAATAGCCGTCAACACACCCGGTTGAATGAGCAAGGTTCCTGAAAAGGCTAAAAACCCAATACCCACCAATGCGCCTAAAAACAAGGGGAAAAATAACAAATTACGGCCAAAACGCCGCCAGTGATATTTTGATAGGGTAGTCATTACAGAGCGAAAACCTCAAATGCGAATGAGAATGATTATCATTTAACGCGTTTTACAAATCAAGCTAATTTTTAATATTTGACATTAAAAGGTATGTTTCCACGCTTTGTTTAGAATGGTATCATTTGCGGAATAAAACTATGGCACTATAAATATGCGGAAATGCACACTGTTACTCATAGGCTTAATGGCTACGATGTCTTGCTTCGCTGCCATCGTTGTACCGATCACGCGCGCAGGTAAGACCCCTGAATTAGAGCAGCTCGGCACTATCACGCTACAAGATTCTTTGTATGGCTTGCTGATTATTCCTAACTTAAAAGGCTTGCCGCCTGGCATACACGGGTTCCATTTGTATTCTAATCCCAGTTGCGGTGATGCTGGTCATGCGGCGGGGGGCATTTTTGATCCCAAAAACACAAGCAAACACCTAGGCCCTTACAACCCAAATGGCATGCTCGGTAGCTTGCCGGCCCTTTTTGTTGATAAAAAAGGTAATGCACAGTTGCCACTACTGGCACCCCGTTTAAATGAGGAAACTGCCAGTGGCCACACGCTCATTATTTTAGCGAGCGGTGATAATTATTCTGATACTCCAGTTAAGTCTGGCGGCGACAGTACACGTATTGCCTGCGGCGTTGTGGCGAGTAAAAATGTCACACCCGATCCCCAACTCAATTCCACACCTAACTCAAACAAACAAGAGACGAAGTAATGAAAAAAATTGTCGTATTATCGCTACTCAGTTTGATTTTATGCAGTTGTGCCACACTACAATCTCAACCGAACAAACAACTAAGCAATGCACAGAAGAAAAAACAGACCGTAAAAATTGCCTTACCCCATCACCTCACTAAGAAAAAAAATCTAACCCTCAAACAGTTAGCCACTCGTGGTGCGAATGTCAGTGAGTCAGATGACGGGATCAAGATCAAACTCAGTCCGAGTTATTTCTCTCAAGGCGAGCTCGATCAAAACTTACAAACCCAACTCGATTTGATTGCTCAATACCTCAACCAAAATATGTATGCCGATGCGACCATTGGAAATAAAAACCTATCAAAACGCCAAGCAACCCAGGTGGTTCACTACCTTGAAGCCATCGGTATACCAGCGAGTCGCCTGAGCCTTGCGAAACATCTTAAGACACAAGATGCTATGTCAACGCGAGTCTTTATAAATATATTGGCGGGTTAGTGTTAACCTAGATAAATTGCAGTGCTTCTTGAACGGTTGTCACTGAATGAATTTCCATATCAAAGTCGTGTTTTTTA
>DAOUQR010000308.1 GCA_030625525.1 Pseudomonadota bacterium
GACTGCTAATGTCCACCGCTTGTAATTCAAGATCCGCACCCATTGTGATCACGTCTTTAAAATGGATTAAATTCGGTATTTGATACGATGGAACCATGCGTTTGATATATCTCACCACAAAATTAACCAAGGTTTTTTTCAACCAACTGAACATATCACCCAATTCAGTCACAATAACGTGATCAATCTTGACGAGTTTTAATGCTTGAGCAACGGTCCGTGCAAAGTTTGCAAGCACGACAATCGTTTTAGCGCCGGAGTCTTTTAATTGGTGACTTAATTCGTCTTTGGTATACAGTGGATTCACGTTAACCACGATGAGTCCTGCTCGGAGCGCGCCAAAAAGTGCAATCGGATATTGCAAAACATTCGGCATCATGATCGCGATACGGTCACCTTTCTTGAGGAGCAAATCATGCTGGAGATAGGCTGCAAAGCTTCGACTACTTTCATCCAGTTCTTTATAGGTAAGACTACTACCCATATTCTCGAGTGCTGGGAAATCCGCAAATTTTTCACAAGTCTGTTCAAAAAAATCAATCAATGAACGATAGTTATCCGGGTTAATTTCAGCTGGCACACCGTCTTGATAATTTTTCAGCCATATTTTTTCCATTTTTCACATCCTTCAAATGATTCTTAACAGAGTGTTTGCGGTACTCTACCTGTTGCGAGTATACTGCAAACCTTTGCCGATACAATAGCTATAAGGAATCTCAATGTCTGAAACTGCCACCAAGCATGAAGCGTTTCAAATGAAAGGCAGTCTGTTTACCATGACTGTGTTGCAGCTGATTGACCCCAGCCTTGAAAAATTTAGCGCGCAGCTGAAAAGCTTGATTGCGCAAGCGCCCAAGTTCTTTGAAAATGCCCCGGTTGTCATTGATTTACAAATGCTAAATAAAACCAGCGTCAAAGTAGATTTCAATAAGTTATGTAGCCAACTGCGTATTGAAGGCATCATACCGGTAGGTGTTCGCGGCGGAACCAGTGCACATCATGAAAAAGCGAAAGATGCTGGCTTAGCCGTCATGTCTCTGTCTAAACACGAAGAGCCTGAATTGACACCTGCTGCCACGCAATCGAAAACAATTGAAGCCAAACCCGATCTGCCTAAGCCAAAATCAAACTCACCGAGCCAAGCGACTGATACAAAAAATGCAGTCAAATCCTACGTGATCACGCGCCCTGTACGCTCGGGCCAACAAGTCTATGCACAAGGTGGTGACCTCGTTGTGATAGGTTCTGTCAGTCATGGTGCTGAACTATTAGCCGATGGAAATATTCATGTATATGGCCCACTACGCGGTCGAGCCTTAGCGGGTATCAATGGCAACACCCAGGCGCGTATTTTTTGTCAAAACATGGAAGCTGAATTAGTCTCCATAGCCGGTTGTTATATTGTTAATGAATCCCTCATTCACAGTGCTCCCAATGAAGCACGTCAGATTTATTTGGAACATGGACGCTTGCAGGTTCAACCAATCTAAACTATGAAAACGCTGTTTATCTCTGATCTGCATTTAAGTGCTGATTCGCCGCAGTTATTGCAATTGTTTGAATCGTTCTGGGCAGGTCCGGCTAAAAAAGCTGAAATTATCTACATCCTGGGCGATTTGTTTGAAGCTTGGTTAGGGGATGATTTAAAAGATGCAGCAGCGGATTCCGTTATTTCATTGATTCGTGAGCAAGTGGAACAAGGCAAAAAAATCTATTTTATGCCGGGTAATCGGGATTTTTTAATCGGTAAAAAATTTATCCGTGACAGCGGCTGCCAGTACTTATCTGATCCGACGGTGATCGATCTCTACGGCACCCCCACCCTACTCTGTCACGGCGATAGCCTTTGCAGTAAAGACAAATGGCACCAACGATTTCGTCGCCTAACGCGACATCCGATGACAATAAAGCTCTATC